>CAMPKL010000241.1 GCA_946887065.1 uncultured Bryobacterales bacterium | reverse complement strand
TCTCGGCCTCGGCCTCGCCTTTCTCACTGACCCCTCCGGCGTCTACATCGAACTCACCGAAGGCCTCGACCAATATTGAACCGGTCTTAGAACTCCATGCGAACCTACCTTGCTCCCCTTCTCCTTGTCGCTTCGCTGACGGCTTCTGCGCAAGCGCCGCGCGACTATGACGCCGAGTATCACGCCCTCGTCCAAAAGGCCAAGGATCTCGCCGGCCTCGATCACCCGGGGCTGCTCGTGTCGCTGTGCGTCGAGTCGCCGCGCAATCGCGTAAATACGAACGACACGCTTCCCCGCTACGTCACCAACCCCAGCGCAGCGCCGCCGCGCGAGTCTTGGTACGACGAGCCGGCTAAGGTTTTCGACAATCTTTACTTTGTCGGCGGCAAGATACACAACTCGTGGGCGCTGACCACGAGCGAAGGCATCATCCTGATCGACACCATTTACCCTTACAACTCAGAGGAGTTGGTCATTGGCGGGCTGCAGAAGGTAGGGCTCGATCCCAAGGACATCAAGTACGTCGTCGTTTCGCACGCTCATGGCGACCATATCGGCGGGGCTGAGATGCTGCAAACCCGCTACAACGCGCAAGTCGTCATGGGAGGCCCCGACTGGGACACGGTCCAAAGCTACCCCAACCGGTTCAAGTCGATGGCCCCGAAGAAGAACATCACCGCCACTGACGGTATGAAGCTAACGCTGGGCGATACGACGCTGAACATTTGGCTGTCGCCTGGTCATACGCCTGGGACGCTTTCCTATACGTTCACCGCCTACGACCGCGGCAAGCCGGTGCATGTCGTGTATTCTGGCGGCACGTCGTACAACTTCCCGACCGTGCCGGCTGAGATCGGCATCCCTCAACTCGACGTCTACATGGCCTCGCAGAAGCATATCGCCGAGGAGGCGGCAAAGATCAACGCGACCGTGCTGCTGTCGAATCATTCGGCCTACGACCACGCGATTTACTTCAACCGCATGTTTGCCGGTCGCGGCGACGGGCCGCATCCTTACGAGCTGGGAACGGACGTGGTGCAGCGCTACTTCCAGGTGATGCAGAGTTGCGCCGCCGCGCAAAAGATCCTGCTCGAGAAAGAGGTCGCCGAAGGGAAATAGCCTGTGCGGTCCGGCTTAGTCCGCCCGCTTCGCCTTGAACGTCAGGTCGTGAACGTCCCAGGTGGCGTCGCCTGAAAGCCCCTCGCCGTCCGGTTTGCCCTTAATCGTCAAAGTGCTGCTGTAACCCGCAGTTTGAGCGAAGTAGTCGCCCTTCAGCGTAAATTCCTCGTCCGTAGCCGATCCTTCCAAATTGGACGCATCGAACTTCGCCGTTAGCTTTTCGCCGTCTTGAGCGAGTTCCAGCGTTCCGTCCACGACGCCGTCAGGCGTAGTGAACGAGAAAATCCACTTGCCGCTCAAGTCCGCCGCGCCCAGCGGCTGCGCGGCGCCCAGGGCTATCAATAAAACCGCCGACAACATCGCCGCGGCGCCAATCAGTCTATCCCTCATTCGCCCTCCTACCTCTCCTCGCCCATCATACGCTTCCCAAGCAGCCCGCGGAATAAGCTCGGTTTCATCGCTCGCCGCCGGCGCCCGCGACAACGCTACAATCTCCCCTATATTGGTAACCCGCTCCGACGCCCTTCGCGACCAACGCGCCGAGAAGCTAACGAAGGCCGACTATGAGGCCCAAGTCGCCCAATTGCGCCTTGAGTTGCTCAACGCGCAGTACGACCTGCGCCACTCCGATTTCTCTTTGCCGATCCTGCTCACGGGCATTGATCGGCCGGCCATCGAGTACACCTACCAGCTGTTGCACGAGTGGCTGGACGCCCGCTACATCGATGCTAACCCATGTCTAGAGCCGACCCCCGAAGAGCGTGAACGCCCCTTTGTGTGGCGCTATAGCCAGATGCTTCCGCCCAACGGGCGCATCGGCCTGTTTCTGGACGGCTGGGTGAAAGACCTGATCGGCCGCCGGCTGCTCGGCGAAATCGACCGCGGCAAATTCGATCAGCGGTTGCGCGAGATCCAGGTCTTTACACGCGCTTTGGTCGATGACGGCCACGTACCGTTGCGCTTCTTTTTCGACCTCTCCAAGAGCGAGCACAAAAAACGGCTGAAGAAGGCCGCTCGAGAAGCCGAACGGCAGTGGCGCGTCGCCGACTCGGAACGTCGATTCGTGGAACGCTATGACGATGCCCGGGAGCCGATCTCCGAACTGCTCGCCGCCACGAATAACGGCGAATCTCCCTGGATCGTCTTCGAGAACGTTGACCGCCGCGAGCGCAACCTGATCATCGGACGCGCCATTCGTGACGCCATTCTTGCCGGCATTGAGCGCTCCAAACTCCCGGCGCCCGAGTTAGTCCTCCAACCGCCCGCGTCGAACAAGTGCGTCTTGGAGAAAGTCGATCTCTCCCAACGGATGCCCAAGGGCGATTACCGCAAGCGCCTGGATACGCTGCAATCGCGCTTACGCAAACTCGCGCTCAGCGCTCGTCAAAAGGGCCGCACCAGCATCCTTGTATTCGAGGGCTGGGATGCCGCGGGGAAGGGCGGCGTCATTCGCCGCCTCACGGGCTGCATGGACGCCCGCGACTATAAGGTGGTACCCAGCGCCGCGCCCACAGAAGAAGAAAAGAGCCACCATTACCTGTGGCGGTTCTGGAGGCATTACCCGCGCGCCGGGCGCATGCTGATCTTCGACCGCAGTTGGTATGGCCGCGTGCTGGTCGAACGCGTCGAAGGCTTCGCGACGCGCGCGGAATGGATGCGCGCCTACGAAGAAATACGCAACTTCGAAGAGATGCTGATGGAGAACGGCAGCCCACTTTGCAAGTTCTGGCTGCATATCGACCCTGACGAGCAGCTGCGACGCTTCCAAGAGCGCGAAAAGACCGGCTACAAGAAGTACAAGATCACCGAAGAAGATTACCGCAACCGTGAAAAATGGCAGGAATACGAAGCCGCCGCGAACGAGATGATCAACCGCACCGACACGCCCGCAGCCCCCTGGCACGTCGTCCCGGCCAACGATAAACGCTCAGCCCGCGTGCAGGTCTTGCAAACGGTCTGCGATGTTCTCGAAGCGGCGCTTTAGTCCGCAGCGAGAGAGGAATCTGAAACGAATTTCCTTGACCTCTCGCTAATACTGTTTTAGTCTATGCCTTTAGCGGACAAGGGTGGCTATGACGAAACGCGAAGACCGCCGCGATCTCTTCCCCGGAGCATTGGAGATGATGATTCTCCGTACGCTGAGGCAACAGCCGATGCACGGCTATGCCCTGGCCCAGCACATCAAGAGCACGTCGAATGATTTGCTGCAGGTGGAGGAAGGCTCGCTTTACCCCGCCTTGCAGCGACTGCTGAAAGACGGCTGGGTGAGCGCCAAGTGGGGTGTATCGTCGACCAATCGGCGCATACGCATCTACACGCTGACGACCGCCGGGGCGAAACGTCTCGAACGCGAAGTCGCCCGCTTTGAACAGATGCTTGAAGGCATCCGACTGGTACTCGCCCCGGTGAAGTCATGAGCTGGCTCAAGCGATTGTTCCAACGGCGGGAACTCTTTAGCGATATTTCTGAAGAGATCCAACAGCACCTGGAGGAACGGATCGACGAGCTTGTCGAGCAAGGTCTAGCTCAAAACGCCGCCGCGGCACAGGCTCGCCGCGAGTTCGGCAACGTGACGTCGCTCACAGAGAACAGCCGGGAGACCTGGCAGTGGCCGCGCCTGGAGAGCCTTGTTTTCGACATTCGTTACGCGTTCCGCCAACTGCGGCTGCAGCCTTCGTTCGCTATTGTCGCGATTCTCATCTTGGCCATCGGCATCGGCGCCAATGTGACCGTCTTCAGCGTGGTAGACAACTTGGTGCTCGAACCGCTGCCGTTTCGCGCGCCCGATAGTCTGGTCTGGATCATCAACTTCGACACTCCGGGCCTTTCAGGACGCACGCATCGCGTCTCCACCTACGAGGCTCTCACGCAGATGCAGTCCCTTGAGGAGATCACGACCTACGAAGCGTTTTTCGCGCGCTCTAGCTACAAACTCACCGGCGATCTTGAACCTGACCGCGTGGCCGGCGTGATGGTTCCAGATAATTTTTTCCCCTTCCTTGGCGTGGCGCCTGGATTGGGCCGCACGTTCAGCAAAGAGGAGATGGAGGTCAACGGACCCGGCGCGGTGATTCTGAGTCACGGTTTGTGGGAGCGCCGTTATGCGTTGGACCCCAACGTGATCGGGCGCGAACTCGTGGTCAACGACCGCACCTGCACGATCGTCGGCGTTATGCCGCCATCGTTCGACTTCGGCGAAGTCTTCGCGCCCGGCATCGACATTGAGGTGTACCTACCGGTTCCCTTAGACGTCGTTCGCGACTGGGGCAACACGATGGCCATTCTCGGGCGCCTCAAGCCTGGCATGACTATCGAAGCGGCCCAGATGGAAGCAACGGCGCTGATCGAACGCCAGCAACGTGAGCGTCCCGAAGTCGGCGGAGGACCGGGAGACTATAACGCGATTCTTCAACCGTTCCGCGAGTCCGTTGTCGGCAGCGTTCGCCAACCGATGCTCATTCTTTGGGCGGCGGTGGGCCTGGTGTTGCTGATCGTCTGCGTGAATCTCTCGAACTTGCTGTTGGCCCGTGCGGCGACGCGCCGCAAAGAGATGGCGTTGCGCGGGGCCATTGGCGCAGGGCGCGTGCGTCTGGTCCGGCAACTGCTGACGGAGAGCTTTGTCTTGTCGCTTATCGGCGGGAGCCTTGGCGTCGGCCTCTCGTATGCGGCGGTCGCCTACGTACGCCAGCTGACGGGCCTCAGCATTCCGCTGCTCAAGAACGTGGAAATCGACGGCGCCGTCCTCGCCGCGGCTCTCGGAGTGACCGTGCTGACCGCCATTCTGTTTGGGCTCGCTCCCGCGGTGGCCGTGGTGAAGGGCGAGTTCGGTTCAGCGCTCAAGGACAGCGGACGCGGTTCGAGCGAAGGCCGCGATCATCGCGTTGTTCGCGCCGGTTTAGTGGTTTCGGAGGTCGCGCTCGCTTGCCTGTTGCTGATCGGCGCAGGGCTGCTGTTGCGGAGCTTCATGCAGGTGCTTGACGTCGATCTGGGGTTCCGGCCTGAGCAGACTTATGCGCTGCGTATTGACGCGAGCAACGACGATGAGCTCGGCAACATCGACACGCAGGAAAAATTCACCGGATACATTCGACGCATTATGGCTGCCGCCAATAGCGTACCCGGGGTTCAGGCTTTTTACAAGTGCTCCAATAGACTCGTCGCCAGGCTGATCCTTGCGGCGCAACGCCCCAGGTCCGATTGCTGTCGAGCGGCACCGCGTCGGTGACCGGCGACCATGCGGACTCCGATCATTTCCGGCCGCGAGTTCGCGGAAACGGACGATCACACTCGCGAACCCGTCACGCTCGTCAATCAAGCCTTAGCAGAGCGCTTGTGGCCCGGTGAAGACCCGATCGGCAAGCCGCTCATAAGCGGCAACCTCGAACGCCGGGTTGTCGGCGTGGTGGCGGACGTACGCCATTTGAGCGTCGAAGAGTCGGCTGGGCCGGAGTTCTACCTGGCCTTGCTGCAGCAGGGCTCTATGTCGCCCAGCCTAGTCGTACGCACCAGCCGGCCTTTTGGCGATGTCGCCCCTGCGCTAAGGAGCGCGTTAAGGGATGTCGTTTCGGACCTGCCGACGGCCGGGTTCCTGCCGCTCGACGGAGTCGTCGACCGCGCTCTTTCGGGACGCCGCTTTTTCGTCGATCTGTTGATCGCCTTCGCTGCGGCGGCACTGCTGCTGGCGGCTATCGGCATCTACGGAGTGATCGCCTATTCGGTCACGCGCCGGACGGCGGAGATCGGCATCCGCATGGCGCTGGGCGCCACTGCGGCAAGCGTCCGCTCCAGCGTCGTCAGCGAAACGTTGCGGCTCGCCGTCATCGGAGTCGCCATCGGGTTGGCTGGCGCGGCAGTGCTGTCGTCGTTGATGACGTCTTTGCTCTACGAGGTTTCGCCCGGCGACCCTTGGACCTTCGCCGCTGCAGCCGCCATCCTGTTGTTCGTCGCCGCCGCCGCCGGTTTTATTCCCGCCGCACGGGCTTCGCAGATTTCGCCGATCAGCGCATTGCGCTCCGAATAGCGGGCTGGGCGGAAATCGACCCGCGCCGGAGCTTCATTATGATGAAGGGCATGGCGGTCGACGAGGCCCAACTCGAGCAGTATCGAAC
>CAMPKL010000240.1 GCA_946887065.1 uncultured Bryobacterales bacterium | reverse complement strand
GTCGATACGGTTGCCCATATCGGAGTCGAAAACGAATTGATTCGGCGTCTGAGGAGGCGGCGGCCGTCTTCCGGGGAACTGCATGGTTCAGTACCTCAAGCTTTTTTCAGGACCTTCAGGCTCACGCCTTCGACCCAATCTTTGACGTCCTCTCGGTAGCTAAGCATATGCGGCGCTTTGATGTGGGCGAGCAAGTGATCGAGGCTGGCCCACTGCTCAACGACCGTCACCACGTCGTCGTCCTTCTGCTGCGGAGGGAGTCCCGAATCCGCATCGACCGTCGGATAGTAACGGATACAACCGTCCTCCGCCAGCACCAGCGGAACATTGGCGTGGAACCGCTCCAGCAGCTTCTCACGACAGCCGGGCTTAACTCGAATCGAGGCGATTACGTCAATCAACCCGTCATTATAGGCGCTGGGCCTGGCGTCATTCTAGGATAGGAATCGCTCGTGAATACGCAGCTGCAACTTGGGCAAAGCGTCGCCGCCCTGGCCAGAGGCCACTCATGGGACGGCGAGCAGGTCAGGGCGTTTCACGGCGAGAGGCTTACGGCCTTGGTTCACCACAGTTATGCGCGGACGCCGTTCTATCGCGCCTTGTGGAAGGCGGCCGGAATTGAACCCGGCGACATTCGTACGATTGAAGATTTTCGCCGGCTGCCGGTCGTCACAAAAGCGCAATTACAAGACGCCGGGCCGAAATTCATCAGCGACGAGGTATCGGGTTCACGACTGCAACTGCACCGCACCGGCGGCAGCAGCGGACAACCGATCGAAATTCGGCGGACGGCTCTCGAAGATAAACTGCTGCAAGCGATCCGTGTGCGACGCCTGATGAGCATGCACGGTCTTCGGCTGACCGACCGGCGCACATCGGTGCGCGTCGCTAGAAGGAAATGGGACCCTGGTTTCTACGCTCGACTGGGATTCCTGAGACAGCAGACCATCGACTGCCGCTTGCCTGCCGAAGAACTGGCGGCCCGGATCGTTCGCAGCAATCCGCACGTCCTGCAGGGATATCCGTGCAGCCTGGCCGACGCCGCTGAACGAATCGGCGGTAAGCTGCCCAACTTACGTTTCGCAGTATCCGGCGGCGATCAGCTGACCGGGCCGCTGAGAGAACGCATCGAGATTGGACTCGGAAAACCTCTGCACGAGGTCTACGGCGCGCACGAATGCAATCTGATCGCATTGTCGTGCCGCCTCGGCGCACGCCACGTCGCCGAAGAATCGGTCTTCCTAGAAGTGATCCGCGAAGACGGCAACCTGGCTGAGGCGGGTGAGCAGGGGGAGGCGGTTATCACCGCGCTTCATTCCTTTTCGATGCCGATCGTTCGTTACCGCCTTGGCGATTTACTCGTGTCCGGCGGCCCGTGCGAGTGCGGCGCTTCGGGACGTACGCTAGCGCGGATCATCGGCCGTACTTCGGATCTGTTCGAGAATCCTGACGGATCCACATATCATCCGTTGGCGATCGTCCTGCCGTTGCAGAACATCGGCAGGGGGTTGATCCGCACGTTCCGCGTCACGCAGCACTCATCTGGACGCATTACGATACTGATCGAGCCGATAGCGGACTTCCCCGAACAACGGATCGAGCAGATACGCCGTTCCGCCCAAGAAGCAGCGGGCCACCCGATCGACCTGGACGTGCGGCTCGCTCAGAACCTGACCGCCGAGCCCAACGGCAAGTTCCGCTCCTTCTGTCGGGAGAGGTCGCTAGGGCATCTCTAGGCGTCCGACGAGGTCAGCAGCCGCTTTCACGCCTTGCCCATCGAGAAAACGATTTAGCTCGCCGGCGATGCGTTGCGGGCTCTTCGGATCCCAGAACGACGCCGTGCCGACCTGCACTGCGGTCGCGCCGCACAGCAAGAACTCGACAACGTCTTCCCCGGTCGCGACGCCGCCCATCCCGATGACGGGGATTTTGACGGCCCTGGCTACTTGATAGACCATGCGCAGCGCAATGGGTTTGACCGCCGGCCCGGATAGGCCGCCCATTCCCGCGCCGATCTTCGGCTTGCGGGTTTTCGCATCCACAGCCATCGCTTGTACGGTGTTTATCAGCGAAATCGCATCCGCCCCCGCTTCTTCCGCGGCTTTGGCCATCTGCGCGATGTCGGTCACGTTGGGCGAGAGCTTGACGATCAAAGGGCGCTTCGAGACAGCGCGCCTGGCCATCCCCACCACCTCGCCCAGTAATTGCGGATCGGCCCCGAACTGCATGCCGCCGTGCTTTGTATTGGGGCAGGAAACATTCAGCTCATAGCCCGCCAACCCCGCGGCATCTTCCAGCACGCGCAGCACTTCCACGTAATCCTCAGGCGCGTAGCCGAACACATTCGCGAAAACGGCCGTGTCGAGCTTGGCCAGCTTCGGCAGCTTCTCGCTGACGAATGCCCGTACTCCGACGTTCTGCAGCCCAATCGAATTGAGCATTCCCGAGGAGGTTTCCGTCACGCGGGGCGCCTTGTTGCCGGCAATCGGTTCGCGGGATAGGCCTTTCACTACGAACCCGCCTAGGGCGTTCAAGTCCAGTATCGAGTCCAGTTCGAGACCGTAGCCGAACGTCCCGCTCGATGCGAGAACGGGGTTCTTTAGAGTGAGTCCGCAGAATTGTGTCGTGAGGTCCGGCACTTGCTTGCTAGGGCGCCGGAGGTTCGGCGGGAATCGGCTTCGGCGCAGCCAGCGCCTCGGTCAGCACCCGCTGAGACGCTCCGCTGGGCATCGCCGTGCCGAGCAGTCGCGCCAAGGTCGGCGCCAACGACGTAGCGTCGACGATTTGGTCGTGGTCGCCCGTCTGAAACCAATTTCCAAACAGCAGCAGCGGCACATCCGTGTCGTAGGAGTGTCCCGACCCGGAGCTCGTGCCGCGGCCGTCGCCGTAATGCTCGACGTAGAAGGGTGCGTAGGCGAGCATCATATCGCCGGAACGCCCGGCGTAAAAGCCGCGCTCCAACGTTCGGAAAGACTGTAGAACCGCTGAAGAGGCCTCTGGAGAAAAAAATGCTTGTACTCCAGGGAACTCTAACGCCGCCGCGCCGGCGGTTCGGACAATGCTCACGCGTTGATCCGTCGACAACGCGCTGAATGCGGAGTTGAAGTAGAGAAACGGGTAAACGTATTTCTCGACGGCAACGCCAGGGAAATCGCTCAAAGCCTCGTTGATGCCTCGCGCCAGGCTTTCTCCGTCAACGGAGCCGCCCGGCAGATTGGCACGGGCCACGTCGATACTCTGCGGCGGCACGCCGTGAGTCGCCGTAAAGACGACCGCCGTATCGTCTAGCAGATAGCGTTCGTCGAGCCAGGCGAAGAGCGCTGCGATATCGCTGTCGATCTTCATCACGAGATCGCGCATGAGCGGCGAGTAGGCGCCCGTTTCGAGGCTGAGCAGGCCGGGCGCGCCCAGGCCCAAAATCAGCAGGTCGGGTACATCGTCCTGGCCCAGTTGCTCACCCTCAATCGCCGTGCGGGCGAGGCCGAACACATCCTCCGCGGCAAACGGGGAAGCTAAGTACTGGCGTACATACTGTTCGCCTTCGAGGACCCTCAGGGGCGGCGCATCGTCAGCGGCGCCGAGGGCCCGCCATTCGCGACGGGCGCCGGCGTCGACCGGATGCTGGGCGTCGTAGTCCGACGCCCATTGCGGTAAGGAGGCGTAGTAGGACGACGTTCGAATCTCGCCTTGGCCGCCGCGCCAAAGGCAAGCCGAGGGCCGATGGCCAGCGAGCAAAACCGCTAAGCGGGGATCGTCGGCAATCGAGACGATTCGAGACTGACCGGCAGAGGCCAGATTGAGTTCATCGGCCAGGCTGGAGCCGTTCAGCGAGGCGGGCATCGGGAGTTGGCGTCCGTCGATGGCGTCCACGACTTCGCCGGCACGCCTGTCGTACCACGAATTCGCGATGATCCCATGCGTCTCGGGATAGGCCCCTGTCGCCAGAGTCGCCGCCCCGGAAGAGGTGAACGTCACCGTGTAATCGAAGCGCATCCGGCGAAATGCGGCGCCCTCGGATTGCATCCGGCGGAAACCGTCTGGGCCGAAATCCAGCTCATAACGTTGCAGATAGTCCGCGCGAAACTGATCGGCTACGATCCAGACCGTCAGCCGCGGCGCCTGGGCCGATAAAGCGGGACACAGTACCGCGAACGCTAACAGCCATGCGAACATGGCGCCCGCGCGGGTAAGCTGGAACGTCTGGGTATGGACCGCCAAGTTGCGACCTGTGAGTGACCTCTACGACATTATCATCATCGGCGGCGGCATTAACGGCTGTTCGCTCGCCCGGCACGCGGCCGAACAGGGCTTCCGGGTCGCCCTATTGGAAAAGGACGATTTCGGCGCCGGCGTTACGTCGCGCTCCACCCG
Organism: uncultured Bryobacterales bacterium; assembly: GCA_946887065.1. Next base: position 1,876 of record CAMPKL010000240.1, on the reverse strand, counting down.
CCTGATTCACGGGGGTCTGCGCTACCTCGAGAATTTCCAATTCGGCGTGGTCAAGGAATCCCTTCATGACCGCCGCGCCTGGTTGGATGAGTTTCCCGGAATCGTCGATCCGCAGCCGTTCGTCATTCCCGTCTACAAGGAGGATTCAAGGCCGGCCTGGTACGTCCATACCGGGCTCAAGCTCTACGGGATGCTCGCGAGGGACGCCGAACTAGGGACTTGTCAACGCATCTCGCCCGACGAGGTCGAGCATCTGGAACCGGGACTGGATCGGACGAATCTCAAGGCGTCCTTCCGCTATTTCGATTGCCAGGCTACTTACCCGGAGAAACTCTGCGTGGAGATGGCTCTGCGCGCGGAGACGGCCGGCGGCACGATCCGCAACCATACACTGGTCACTGACTTCCTTCGCGAAGGCTCGCGCGTCGTGGGCGTCAAGTGCGGCGAGGAGGAGTTCCGCGGCAAATTGGTGGTCAACGCGGCAGGGGCCTGGGTCGACGAGGTGCGCACGCTGCTGTCGCCGGAAAACAACTCGCGCCCCGTGTTGACGCGGCTCAACGGCGCGCACATCATCGCGCGGCCCTTCCCGGGCGCGCCTCAAAACGCGGTGTATCACGAGGCCCGCTCCGATCAGCGGCCCTTCTTCATCGTTCCCTGGCGGCGGCTGTATCTCATCGGCACGACCGAGACGCCCTACGACGGCGACCCGGATCGCGTTATGCCCACCGAACCGGAGATGGACTATTTGCTGAGCGAGTTCGACCATCTGTTTCCGCACGCCAGCCTGAAGCGGGAGGATCTGTGTTACGCCTACGCCGGCTCGCGCCCGCTAGTGCGCGCAATCTCCGGCAACATGAACAAAGCCTCGCGGGGTCACTGGGTCTACGACCACGAAGCGGAGGAAGGGATTGCCGGATTGCTCTCCATGGTCGGCGGCAAGCTGACTACCGCCCGCTCGTTCGCCGCGGAGACCATGCGGGCGGCCGTCGCCAAGCTAGGCGTCCCCGACCCGGGGCCGTTGGCGGTGGCGCCGGGCCGCAGCTACACCGCCGACGACAGGCTCGCGGAACTTTACGGCGGCAGGGCCCGCGAGATCGATCTGATGATGGAACAGGACCCGGATTCGATGATGAAGCCCGCCGCGCCAGGAACGCCGGCAACGGTCGCCGAAGTCCTGTACTGCGTTCAACGAGAGAAAGCGCGGACCTTGGGGGATATCTTGCTCCGCCGCACCGGACTGGCCTACGAGGCCGACTACGATTCGGACTGGCCCAAAGCCGTCGCCGAGACCGTTGCGGGTCCGTTACAATGGGACTCTTCGGCGATGGCCAAGGCGGTCGCGGATTTCGAGTCAGAACTGGAACGAACCCTCATTCGCCTGTGAATTAGCCTGCCGGAGCCCGGCGAGACTCATAGCTGAGCATTGAGACCATAGCTCCACGAGGAGAAGCATCTACATGTCCGTCCGCGAAACGCCTAAGATTGCGCCTGCCGAGGGAAAACTCGGCGTACTGTTGCCTGGACTCGGCGCCGTGGCCACCACGCTGATCGCCGGCGTGGAACTCATCAAGCAGGGCAAGAGCTCTCCGATCGGCTCGCTCACTCAGATGGGACACATCCGTCTCGGCAAACGTACGGACAATAACAACCCGGCCATCAAGGACTTTGTGCCGCTTACCGGTCTGGATGACTTGGTCTTCGGCGGGTGGGACATCTACGAGGACAACTGCTACGAGTCGGCCAGCAATGCCGCGGTTCTCGAACCGACGCTGATGGATCAGGTCAAGCCGCAGTTGGAAAAGATCAAGCCGATGAAGGCGGTCTTCGAGAAGCGCTTCGCCAAGCGCATCGACGGCCCGAACGTGAAAACCGGCTC
>CAMPKL010000239.1 GCA_946887065.1 uncultured Bryobacterales bacterium | reverse complement strand
AGGGTGAGCTTGTTCAGGTCCGCATCCTCGCGCCGCAGCTTGGCGATGACGGCCCCGAGGTGTTCCGGGTTCACGTCCTCGAGCGTCAGCTCGCCGCCGGTCAGCGCGCCGGCAATGAGGAAGGTGCCCGCCTCGATGCGATCCGCGATGATCCTGTGCGTCGCCCCGTGCAGCCGTTCCACGCCTTGGATGCGGATCGTCGATTCGCCGGCGCCTTCGATGCGCGCGCCCATCATATTCAGCATGGCTGCCAGATCAACGACCTCTGGCTCGCGGGCGGCGTTCTCAAGGATCGTTTCTCCCTTCGCCAATGTGGCCGCCATCATCAAGTCTTCCGTGCCGGTGACCGTGATTCGTTGGAACGAGACGACGGCGCCTTGCAGACCGAGCGGCGCCACGGCCTCGATATAGCCCGCCTCTTGGCGAACGGCGGCGCCGAGTTTTTCCAATCCGGCGAGGTGCAAGTTGATTGGCCGGGCGCCGATCGCGCATCCGCCAGGAACCGAAACGCGGGCGCGGCCGGTGCGCGCCAACAGCGGACCCAGCACCAAGCTCGACGCGCGCATGGTCTTAACTAATTCGTAGGGCGCTTCCGGCGTACCGATCTCTCGCGTGACGATCGTGCGGCGCTCGCCTTCGCTTTCGATCTCGGCGCCCAGGCTCTTAAGCAGGCCCTCCATCGTTTTCAGATCGGCGACAGACGGAATCCTTTCCAGAACCACGGTTTCGTCGGTGAGCAGCGTGGCCGCGAGCGCCGGCAGCGCCGCGTTCTTGGCGCCGGAGATCCGTATGGAACCCTGCAACTTCCGGCCGCCTTCAATTTCTAACTTCTTCATGCACCTTTCCCGGCTGCGGCCAAAGCGGCCCGCAAGACTCCCCTATTGGCGTTGAGCAGAGCCTTCGCCTCTTCTAATTCGAGATGCGCCGCCGTCATCAGGACGGCGATTCGCACATCCCCCGCTTTCTTGAGCGACTGGCTCGCCATACCGCGATCGACGCCCGCGACCTCGGCGACGATTCTCTCGGCCCGGTCCCGCAACTTCTCGTTCGTCAGCTGCACGTTCACCATGCGGTTACCGAGTACGCAGCCCATCCGCACCATGAGCGCGGTCGAAATCATATTCAGCACCAGCTTCTGCGCGGTGCCGCTCTTCATGCGCGTCGATCCCGTAATCACCTCCGGGCCGACGACGGGAACGATGACGATGTCCGCGAACTGCGCGAGCAACGCGTCGGGATTGGTTGTGACCGCCGCGGTCCAGGCTCCTTTCCCTCGGGCGAAGCGCAAAGCGCCGGCGACATAGGGAGTGCGGCCGCTGGCGGCAATGCCGACGACGCAATCCGCGCTCGTCAAACCGAATCGCGTCAATTCTTTGATGGCGCCGAGTTCGTCATCCTCGGCCCCTTCCACGGAGCGAACCAGCGCGTCCGAGCCGCCGGCGATTAAGGCGATCACGCGTCCCGGTTCGAGACCGTAAGTGGGCGGCAACTCGGCGGCATCCAAAACCGCGAGGCGGCCGCTGGTACCGGCGCCCAGGTAGAAGAGCCGGCCTCCGGCAGCGAACCTCTCGGCGATGGCGTCGACCGCGTCGGCGATGCGCGGAATCACCGCCTCCACGGCAGCGGCGACGGCTGCATCTTCACGGTTGATGATCTGCAACATCTCCCTCGTGGAGACCGCATCAATCCGCTCGCTTGCCGGATTCCGCTGTTCGCTCGGAAGCTCTTCGATCACAAGTTCCGCAGTATATCAGCGGGTTATCGGAACTCTCCCCGCAACTTGGCGAGCGTGATACCGAGTTCTTCGGGCAAAACCCGAGTCTCGCCGACGACCGTCATAAAGTTGGAGTCGGCGATCCAGCGCGGCAGCGCATGCATGTGGATGTGAGCTGCAACGCCGGCGCCGGCAGCCTCTCCTACGTTCATGCCGACGTTGACGCCTTGGCAGCGGTACTGCCGGCGCAAAGCCCCCTCGAGCTGTTGCGTCAGCAACATCATCTCGGTGAGCGTTTCGGCCGGCGCCGATTCCAATGTTGCCAGGTGTTCGTAGGGGATTACCATGGCGTGACCGCTGGTGTACGGGAATCGGTTGAGAACCACGTAGTTCTTCTCGCCGCGATACACGACGAGGTTTTGGTCATCTTCGGCCGACGCCGCGATGGCGCAGAAAACGCAGCCGTCGCTCGCTTTGCCGCTCTTGATGTATTGGTAACGCCAGGGGCTCCACAAGTAGTCCATCGCGGTCGAGGACTAGAAGTCGGAGTCTGAATTCAGCGGCTGGGCAGGAGGGGGCGGACCGCCGTTCACCACGTCGCGCAGTTCCTTGCTCGGCTTGAAGAAAGGAATTGTCTTCGGCGGCACTTCAACCCGCTCGCCCGACTTGGGATTCCGGCCGACGCGGCCCTTGCGTTCCCGAGTGCGGAAGCTGCCGAAACCGCGAATCTCGACCTTGTCGCCCGTCTTTAACGACTCCACGACGCTGTCGAAAATCGTCTCAACGATGACTTCAGACTCTTTGCGCGTCAACTCGACCACGCGAGAGACCTCTTCAATTAAGTCGGCCTTAGTCATTCTTCGGCTTTTCTCCGGGGGTAATTCGTTCAGGGTGCGGGCAGTCGAGCTAAACCGTTATCTAACAGCATGGTAGCACGGGAACGCCCCGCCGCCGCGGAGCAGCTGCCGCCTAGTCTATGGGCTCCGGACTTACGCAACGAAGGCCGATTCGCCGATCCAACTCGTCGACTTTGATGATCTCGAACTGATAGCGGCGGCCCTTTTCCAGGTCGGCGCGGCGCCCTGGGCCGCGACCGGGAATCTGCGAGCTGTGGCACAGTCCTTCGACTCCACGCTCGAGTTCCACGAATGCGCCGAACTTGGCCAGCCGCACGACCAGGCCGGGAACCGTCTCGCCCACGTTGTGGCTTGAGAAATACGTCTCCCAGGCATCGGGCTCAAGTTGCTTCATCCCGAGGGAAATCTGGTTGGTCTCCTTGTTGAGATCCAGAACCACCGCGCGCACCTGCTGACCCTTCTTGAGGATCTGCTTGGGGTCCTTAATGCCGCGATCCCAGCTCAAGTCGGAAACATGGACGAGGCCGTCCACGCCTTCCTCGAGTTCGACGAAAGCCCCGTAGGAGGTGACGTTGCGAACCCGCCCTTCGACCACGACTCCGACTTGGTAGCGGTCTTCCGCGCCTTCCCAAGGATCCTGGCTCAACTGCTTCAGGCTCAGCGAGATGCGTCGCTCGGCCGGTTGCACCTTCAAAACAATCGCTTCTGTTTCCTGTCCAGCGGCGAGAATCTTCGAGGGGTGCCTCAGCCGCTTGGACCAAGTCATCTCCGAGATGTGAATAAGCCCCTCGACGCCATCTTCCAACTCGACAAACGCGCCGTAGTCGGTCACGCTCGCGACCTTGCCGGAAACCCTAGCGCCCGCTTCAAACCGGCTGATCGCGGTCTCCCACGGATCGGGGGCGACCGCCTTCAGGCTGAGCGAGACCCGGCCCTTCTCGGCATCGATCTTGGTGACTCGTGATGCGACGAGTTGCCCCGGCGTCAGCACGCTGGCTGGATCTTTCACCCGCCCGTAAGAGATATCCGTGACGTGGATCAGACCATCCACGCCGCCGAGGTCGACAAAGGCCCCGTAAGACGTGACGTTCTTAATGACCCCTTCCACGACCGCGTCGACTGAGATACGGGCAAGGGCCTCGGCGCGCAACGCGGCGGCCTCTTCTTCAAGCAACTCGCGATGCGAAACGACCGCGTTGCCCCGCCGGCGGCTGATCTTGACGACACGTACGGGCAGCGTCCGCCCGAGCATGGCCTCTAGATCCTCGCCGCCGCGCAACCCGGTCTGTGAACCAGGCAAGAAGGCGTTGATGCCCTCCACGTTGACGACCAGCCCGCCTTTCACTCGCTCTAGGACGGTTGCTTGCAAGGTGCGCTTCTCTTGCAGCGCGGCCTCCAGGGCATCCCAGGCCGCGGTGTTCTCCTCGCGGGCTATCCCCACCTGGGCGTATTCGCCGGGCGAAGCGACGCTAGCGACGAAGACGGCGACTTCGGTACCGGGTTTCAGCGCAGCCCAATCGAAGTCCTGCGGGGCCCTGCTGCGTTGGAGCATCGCTTCGGTCTTGCCGCCTATGTCAATCACAGCGCCTTCATCGGTAACGCTGACCACCACGCCGTCGCGGCGCTCACCCTCGGTGATTTGCGCCGAGGCAGCCGAGTACTCTTCGATCAAATGCTCGTAGACCGCCTCGTCGATCGCCCTCAGTTCTTCTTCGGTAACGTCGTCCCCGGGATCGCCCGCCTGGGGCAGACCCGGTACGCCGCCTTCGTCGGCCATCGCAGCCGGTTGTTCGTGGACTTCGGGCGCATCCGGTTCCGCAGCCGGCGGCGGCGTAGGGTTCGCGGCAGGGGGCGTTTCAGCTGGCTTTGGCTTGGGCAAGGAAGGCGCCGCGCTAAAGGGGGCCGTCCGAGCCGGGGCGGGGTTCTCCAGCGGTTCGGACGCCGGGGCCGTGGGTGGCTCTTCGTCTGGCGTCTTGGCTGGCGGAGAATCTCTGCTCGGCTCTGAGGCGGCTGACGCTTCCTCGTCCTGTTGGTCAGCGCGCGGCTGGAGCCCTTCGGGTTCTCCGGTCATAACGATTCTCCCGTGCAACGTCCCGACTGAGGAGACGCCGCTTGAAATGAAAAAGCCGTATCGAAATCGGCCGACAAACGTTCGACGGATTCGATCCGGCTAAGCGAGGTTCAATATATCCAAGCCCTACAGGCTTGTCAAACCGCGTTTACCTCTGTCGCCGAATCCGCCAGGCCGTTTTTGAGGCTGTCGCGATACCCGCGAATCAAACCGACCGCCGTCGCCACGGTCAACGGACCAAGAACGAGGCCGATAAATCCGAAGACTTGCATACCGCCCAGGACGCTGACGAACACCAGCAGTCCATTGAGCTGAGAGCGGCCCGCTATCAAGACCGGCCGGAGTACGTTGTCGACGGCGCTGATCAACAACAGGCCGGCGATCAGCAGCGCCACGCCGCGGCCCACGTCTCCGCTCAATACCAGCCCCACGCCCGCAGGAAGCCAAACCATCCAGGCGCCGAGGATAGGAATCAGCGACAGAAAAGCGATGACCACGCCCCAAAAGACCGCCGACGGCAAACCTAATACCGCGAACGTCAAACCGCCGAGCAATCCTTGCGCTAGGGCGACTAGCAGCCCGGCGCGGATGGTGGCCGAGATCATGCCAATCGTTTCGGCCATCATACGGTCGTGGCGCTCGCCGCCAAAGGGCGAGATTTGGCGGAGCAAACCGACCAGCCGGACTCCGTCCAAGAAAAGATAAAACAGCCCGAGCAACAAAACAATGGCATCGATGACGAACTCAACCAGATTGCCCACCAACTGAGCCGACCACGCGCCTATCCGGCCCCGCGCGCCTCTTATCGCCTCTCCCGTCACGTCTTCAATCTGAAATTCCGCGCCGGGAATGTTTCGAGAGATCCAATCTCTCGCCTCGACCAGGTGCTCCATGATTTGGCGCGAAGGAAGTTGGCTGACCGTCTCCACGGCCTGATTGATAAAGGCGGGCGCGAGCCAAGCTAAGGGAGCAGCCAGCAGGGTCGCGACGGCGACAGTGCTCAGCAGCGCCGTCAGCCTCGGGCGCTTCAGCCTTCTCAACAACCAGCGGTGCTCCGGAAAGAAAAAGACGGCTAGAACTCCAGCCCAAAGCATCGCAGTCAGAAAGGGACGAAAGACGAGATAGACCAGATAGAGCAGCCCCGCGGCCAGCAGCCAGGCCACCGCCTCCCTTCGCCACTCTTCGGTAGGACGCATGGGATTCTTTCTACTTCCTCCAGAACGCCGGCGTCAGGATTACAAGTGTCGTATAGAATTCGAGTCTTCCGGCGATCATGTCGCCGCACAGGACCCATTTCGCCAGGTTCGGCAAGCCCCCAAAATTATCCATCGGACCGACGGCCCCCAATCCAGGACCGACGTTAAACATCGAGGCGGCCACGGCGGTGATCGCAGTCAGCACGTCGACTCCCAGCGCAGCCAACGCCAAACAGGAGACGAAATTGACGACGAACGCCAAATAAACCAAGTTCAGCAAACTTTGTATGGTGGATTCGGGAACGACCTGGCCGCCCAAGCGCACAGCGAACACGCCTCGCCGCTCGACCATCCGCTTGAATTCACGGTCGACGACGCGTGAAAGCAGAATGATGCGCGATACCTTGAGCC
>CAMPKL010000238.1 GCA_946887065.1 uncultured Bryobacterales bacterium | reverse complement strand
GCGATGCCGTCTGGTCCCACGGTCCACACCACGCCCGAATCGCGATTCGGTTCGAGCTGAATAGACGCGAGGGGAACGACGACCGCATCGCGGCGTACGCTGCGCACCACGGAGACTTCTCCGTAGGCGCCTGCCTTGAGCGCTCCGTCCGAGTTCGGGATCTCGCACCATGCCTCTACGGTGCGCCGCGCCGGGTCCACGGCTTGATTGATGACCGTCAGCTTTCCCGTGCGGGGGGAGTCCGGTGCGTCGACAGCTGAGAACCGGCAGGTTTGCCCGGCTTCGAGTCCGGGGATCCGCTCCTCGGGGAATTGACCACGCGCGACGGCCACGGAGAGGTCCATAACCGTGAAGACCGGGGCGTCAGGGCGAGCCATGTCGCCGGGATAGAGGAACTGTTCGGTTACGACTCCGTTCGACGGGCTGTCTATTCGGGTGTATCCGAGTTGGGCTTCGACGAGATCTAGCCGCGCCCGCGCCTGCTCCAAGCGGCTCTCCGCAATCCGGATGTCCTGCAAATGCGACTGGTTGGAGAGCAAGTCCAAGGCCGACTTAGCCACGCGATTAGCAGTCTGCGCCTGTTCATACTGCGTCTTCGCAAGCAGGAGGTCCCGCTCGGGCAGGGCTCCTTCAGCAACCAGCGTCTGTCTCCGTTCGAAAATTTGCTTGGCCTCGGCTAACGCGGCCTCTGTCCTTTCGACCTCGCCCGTGGCGCGCTCGATCTCGGTCGGCAACGTACCGGCGGATACTTTTTCGAGGGTCGCTTCGGCATCTGTGACCTGAGCCTTGGCCTCGGCAAGCTGTGCATCGAGGTCCTCGCTGCGCAGCCAAGCCAGCGGCTGGCCTCTAGATACCCGGTCGCCTTTGCGGACCGCCAGCCGTGCGATCGGCGCCGTCGACTTGGGAGCGACCCGCGCTTCCGCAATCGGGAAAACCGTCGCGGGCGCGTTCACCGTCTCCTCGACATCCTGGACTGTGGCCTGGGCGGTTCGTACCGCGACGACCACATCAGGCTCGGGTGGTTCTTCCGAGTTCGCGCAACCGCTCCACGCGAGTGCGGTGATGAATAGAAGCTTGGCGTACTGGGTCATAAGCCTGCCGCCACTTCGAAGTCCGCCAGCGCTCGTCGGTACTCCGCAACAGTCGAGTAGAAGGATCGTCCCGCTTGCGCGGCCTGCACTTGCGAGAGCACGACGTCGAGCGCCGTTCCCTCGCCCGCGACGTAGAGCAGCCGAACCAGACGCAGGTTTTCGCGCGCGGCGTTAAGCTCGCCTTCGGCCAGCGGTATCCGCCCATACCAAGACTGCGCCCGCGCCCGAGCGGCGAGATACTCGCGGCTGAACGTTCGCTCCGCAATGACCCGCTCCTGCTGCACTTGTTCGAGCCGGTACTTCGCCTCACGGACCCCGCTGCGGGAGCGGAACCAGTCAAACACCGGCACGTTGACATTAACGAACGCGGCGTAGCCTCGTTGGTCTGCGCGCACCTGATTGGCGTCGAGGCCGTACTGGAAGACGACGCTCGCCTCCGGCTTCAAGCCGGCTCCAGCAATCGCTCGCTGGGCATCGTAGGTTCGGCTTAGCGCATCCAAACGCCGCAGCTCAGGCCGGTGCCGAATCTCGGGTTCGGATCGTTCGCCGACAGCAGTAGGCATTGGCTCGACTGACGAATCGAGCACTTCCGCCAGAGACAACTCCCGATCGACGTCCGTTGTCCAAAATGACGCCAGCATTTGGTTCGCCAACCGGGAGTCGAGTTGGGCTTGTCCAACGCGCTGCTCGAACTGGGCGCGCTGCGCCGACGCCTTCAAGACATCTGCCTGCGAAGCTTCTCCCTGCTCTCGCCGCGCTCGGACCGCTCGCTCAAACTCGCGCGCTTCTTCGAGACTGCCCTCCTCCAGTTCGAAGATTTGGCGGGCCAGCAGTACATCGTAGAATGCGAGCGTCACCGCACGGCGGACATCGCGGCGGGCGACCGCAAGATCGGCGGAGGCAAGATCGCGGCCGGCCCGCGCCAGCGCCAGCCCGGCGCGCAGGCGACCGGAGAGATCGAGGCTCCAGTTCGTGCCGGCTGTCGCCAGGTACTCTCGTACGCCGTTCAGTGCGACAAAGCTGAAGGGATTGGGGCCGTTCGTGACCGGGCTGTTGTAGGTATAGCCGGAGGTCAACCCAAGCTGCGGGAGCAACTCCGCTCGTGCCGCCGTCTGCCGTTCGGCGGCGATGAGTTCTTCTAGCGCGGCCGCCCGGACTGTTGAGGGGGCCTCGAGTGCGAGCCGAATGCAGTCGTCCAGAGTCAGCGTCGGTGTCTGTCCCAAGACGGAGATCTTCGTGAAACATAGAAATAAGGCCGTCCAGGTCACCGATCGCTTGAGCCACTTCTCGTTCATGCCTGCTCCTCAGTGAATTGGCGTCGGAAAGCCGACCGATGCTCGACAAAGCTCTTGAGAGTCTTCGACATGGGCGACGAAAGCAAGTCGGCGAAGGCGCCCGACTCGATCGTCGTTCCACCCTCCAACACGAGCGCGGACGAGCAAAGCGCGGCGGCCTCCCACGGGTCATGCGAACCGAGAACCAATGCGCATCCGAGTTCATCGATTCGGCTCTCGATCTCGACGAACAGACGATCCTTGACATCGCTATCCAAGCCGGAAAAAGGTTCATCGAGCAACAAGAGTTTCGGTTGCACCGCAAGCGCGCGCGCCAAAGCTAACCGCTGCTGCTCCCCGCCGGAAAGCGCCTGCGGTCTTCTTTCGCTGAGATGGGCAATCTGGCAAGCCCCGAGCGCCGCGCGCGCTCGCTGCTTGCGTTCATCGCGGCCTAGCCGCGCGCCGGACAAACCCAGCTCGACGTTCTCGAAAGCCGTGAGATTCGGCCATAGCGCCAAATCTTGGAACACTATCGCAAGACCGCGCTTGTGGGGAGGCACCTCGACCTTGCCGGCGCTAGACGCCCTCCGGCCGTCGATCTTGATCTCACCTTTGAAAGGCGCCGCCAGTCCTGCCAGAAGTCGAAGTAGTGTTGATTTTCCAGAGCCTGACGGCCCCAGCAACGCCCAGCGGCTGCCGCCGTCGATCGTCCAGCTCACGTTCTGCAAGATCACCTGCGCCCCGTGTGCTGCCGAGATCGACTCGGCCTCGATCCAAGGTTTCACGGCGCAACCCTCCAAGGGGATACGCTCTCCCAAGTACGTAGTTCTTCCGTGGCCCATTCGTTCGACTTATCCGTGTGGCACGAGATGCAAGGGTTCGGCACGCCGTAGGCTTCCGACGTTGAAGGAGAGAGAAATCGAAATGTGTGGCTGCGGACGTTGACGTCTCCTATCGTCCTGGCAATCTCGGGCATGTGACAGGCAATGCATTCATTTCCTGCGCTGCCGGCCTCATGGTGCGTGTGCTGTTGGATCGTCGCGGCGAAGGGCCCATTGGGCGAACCTGAGCCATGGCAGTCGAGGCACAAGCTGTCCGCCGGCTTCCTCATGAGCGCATCGTTCGCGGTTCCATGCGCGTCGTGGCAAGTGAAGCAGGTAACGCCGTGCGTGTACATGGAGCTAGTGACGTAGTCATTACCTTGCATGCGATTCTTTCTAGCAGTGCCGTCGGCAAAGTGAGTGAACGTGGTCTCTCCCAACTCGGGCTCTTCTAGTTTCCAGAAGTCTCTCAACTTCAATCCCACTTCAAAGCCAACCGGCCAGTCGTAGTACTTCCCATCGATCGGCTTGACCAGCGGCTGGCCTTGGGAATGGCACTGAATGCAAACGTCGTTGGCCTCGACGTGGCCCAAACGGGCCGGATTGGCGACATTGAAAGACAGTGGGTTCTTCACATGCTCACTGCCTGGCCCATGACACTTTTCGCAGCCGACGTTCCATTCGGTGACTTGCTTAGTTGCGATATCGTAATTCGTCGAGTGGCAACCGTCGCACGTGGGGCCGGTCGGGCGTTGCATCTGGTCGGCTGGATAGTGTTCGGCCCACCAGTCCGTTCCTGGCTCTACGTAGTAGCGCCTCCACACTTTGTTCTGCACGTCCCACTGCGCCGGGAAGACGAAGTAGTCGTCGTCGATCCTGGTAAAGTAGCGCTGCTTCCACTTGCTGCCGTACGTAAACGCAACGTCTTCTCTTGTAAATGTAACGAGGTCATTGGGCGTCGAGAAGTCGCCAAGGATCGCTTCGGGATGCTCCTTCACGTCCACAAGGACGTTGGCCATTAAGGTTTTGCTCCAGCGGTCATAGATATCGCTGTGGCATGTCTTGCAGGCTGCCGATCCGACGTGCTCCGCGGATAACACCGGAATCGAAGCGTCGCCGAGGGAAGCTACAAGGGCAGGAGAAGCCACGATGGGAAGGCTGCGAACGAACGCAACCAGTTGCCAGATACTCTGGTCCGGCAAGGGCCAACCGGGCATTGCGGTGTTTCGTATACCGTTCCGGATGAAGTAGAACAGTTCGCCGTCGGTCCTGTTGGTAACCCTAAGGCCGCGTAAATCCGTTGGCGGCGGAAACTCGCCACTTCCCGCCTCGGTCTTGCCGCTGCCATCGTAGCCGTGACACACGTCGCATTTTTTCTGGTAGAGCTCACGACCGGCTGCTACGCTCGCGTCTGTGATTCCGAGCGGGTTCTCGCGGTTTCTCGCTGCCAACGGCACGCTCAGATTGAGGACCCACTCGGCGGCGGCTGCCTCCATGGAGCTGGGTATCTGGCGAGCGATCAAGCCGCCGGTAGTGATGTATAAATAGAGGCCGCCGAGAGCGGCCATAATAACCACGGCCACTAGTGCCCCAATGAGGGCTACTTGCTTCCAAGTCACCGGTTCATCTCCCTTTTCCCTCGCCGTGCCGGCGCTCTCGCTCGGCCCTCGTTGGGCGCGCAAGCCAGGTCGTTACAAGTAAACTACTCGCACCGGCCACTGCCACATAAAAGAGGCAGAGGTTCGCCACGAGCGACTCCGGTGCGTTGGCCATAACCGTAAATAGAGAAGCGGCATAGGAACTCTCCCCGGGCGGTTGCAGCAACATGACCGTTGTTACATCCGCCAGCGCCAACAAGCCAACTAAGCCCGCGGCAACCATCGCCGACGAAGCATGATAGGGCGCTAGAACCCGGCGGACAAAACTCCCCAACGAGACGCCGTGAACCCCGGCGGCAAGCGCCCAGTTCGGCTCCGTCGCAGCCAGAGCTCGCATCATCAGCACCGCAGCCAAGGGCGTCAGCCGCAGTCCCGACACCAATCCAACGACAAACCGCCCGCGAAAAAGCGGATCGAGCCAAGCGGGCGCCGAGGTTCCCGCAAACACAGCTCCAATGCCGAAGAGCGCCGACGGAAGTACAAATACCGCGATCAAAAATCCCAGGACGACGGATTTGAGGCTCTTGATGCGGCCGACTCCCAGCGCCACCGATATCCCTAGCGTCGTGGCTACAAAGGCGGCAATGATTGCGTAGTAGAGGCTATTGAATCCCGTATCCGCCGCGACCGCGACGACACGGTCCATCCAGTTGTGCGCGAATGCCGAAGTCGCCAGGCCTATCAGCGGGGCTACCAACGTCAACAGCAGAACTACCAAACACAGCAGCATTGCCGCCCAACTGCCGACGGCGTGTCGGCTGGGTGCGCTCAGTCGAGTGTCACGCGACGTAGCAGCCTGGTCGAAATGCCTGGCAACCCACCAAACGCCGGGCGTCGCGACGGCCAAAGCTAGAGCCGCCACCGCCATACTTTGCAGGGCGGCCGTCTCGAAGTCATAGAGCGCGGAAAACGAAATTAGAATCTGCGAGGCCGCACCCCCGGCGCCGAGAATTTGGCCTGGACCGGCGTCCGTCATGCTTATCGCAGCGCCGAGCAATGCGCCCGCTACGGCGCCGGGAAGCGAAGTGCGACTGGCGTAACGAATGACCGTCATCTCTCCGCCCGCCAGCCGAGCCGCCGCAAGCATGTTTGCCGGTAGAGAGCGAACGCTAAGAATCGTCGAGAAAACGACAAGTGGACAAGCCATACACGCGAAGGCGAACACCGAACCACTGCTCCCGCCCAGAACGCTCTCGCGAGCAAGACCCAGCCCGATCCTTAAATTCGATAAGCCTATCGCCCACAAGAACGATGGCAGCAACAGAGGCAAGGCAAGACCCGCCAGCAACGCAGTTCGCGCTGGAAATTGGTACAACGCAGCGAACAATCCGCACGGAACTCCCAACGCCAGAGCAACAACCGTCAGCCAAGCCGCGATGAGTAAGCTGCGAACGATTGCGTCTTCAAAACC
>CAMPKL010000237.1 GCA_946887065.1 uncultured Bryobacterales bacterium | reverse complement strand
TAGCATGACCAAGCAGGAACTTTCAAGAAAATACCAGTACGACGATCATCGGAGGTATCAGTACTGAAGCGACCATGCGGAGGGCGCACGAGTCGCGCCGGCCTTGGCGGCTATACCAGCGCGATGAGCGGAGCGATGACGAGCGCGACGATCGACATCAGCTTGATGAGGATGTTCATCGATGGGCCCGATGTGTCCTTGAAAGGGTCGCCGACCGTATCGCCGACGACGGCGGCCTTGTGCGCCGCGCCGCCCTTCTTTTCGCCTTCTAGATCGCCTGCCTCAATGGATTTCTTAGCGTTGTCCCAGGCGCCGCCGGCGTTGGCCATGAAGAGCGCCAGCAACACGCCGGTTACCGTCGCGCCGGCCAAAGCGCCTCCTAGCGCGGCCGGGCCGAGGCCGTAGCCGATTGCCACCGGAGTGGCGACGGTTACCAGCCCAGGCTTCACCATCTCTCGCAATGCCGCTCGTGTGGCGATATCCACGCAGCGCGCGGCGTCGGGCTTCACTCCTGGGACGCCTTCGAGCAGCCCTTTGATTTCGCGGAACTGACGACGAATCTCGTCGATCATTTTCTCCGCGGCGCGGCCGACGCTGGTCATCGTCTGAGCGGCGATGATGAACGGCAACACGCCGCCGAGCATCAGCCCAATCACCACCGTGGCGTCGCTCAACTGGATCAGCACCGGGGCCAGACCCGCCGCCGCGCGAGCGGCATCAATAGCTTGGGTGTAAGCCGAGAACAGGGCCAGGGCCGCGAGCGCGGCCGAACCAATGGCGAATCCCTTGCCCATCGCGGCCGTCGTGTTGCCCAGCGAATCAAGTTCATCGGTAATCGCACGGACCTCGGGGCCTAAGCCGCACATTTCTGAAATGCCCCCGGCATTGTCGGCGATCGGTCCGTAGGCGTCGACGCTCATGGTGATGCCGACCGTGGCCAACATGCCGACCGCCGCCACGCCGATGCCGTAGAGGCCGGCCATCTCGTGAGAAACGTAGATGGCAATGCAGATCATGAACAGCGGCGGCGCACAACTGCGGAAGCCGACGGCCAGGCCGCTGAGGAAGTTCGTGGCCGAGCCCGTGCGCGAGGCTTCGGCGATCACGACGACCGGCCCCATCGACGTGTAGTACTCGGTGATGTATCCGATCAACACGCCCGCGATCGTTCCCGCCAAGACGGCGTAGAAGACGTCGGGGCTGACGCCCATGGCTCCGACCAAAACCCAACTGCCGATCAGGAACAGCACCGCCGCGCCCCAGGCGGAATAGCGCAAGGCGCCGGCTGGTCCCATGCCCTTGAGCGCTTGCATGGAGAGAATCCCGAGCAGAGAAGCGCCCAGGCCGACGGCCGACAAAGCCAGCGGGAGGCCCATCAGAGCGGATTTCAAGGCGTCACCGGACGCCGAACCAGCCAGCAGGCTCAGCGCCTCCGGCGCAAGGGTCGCCGCGATGGCCATGGTGGCGATCATCGACCCGACATAGGACTCGAATATGTCGGCGCCCATGCCGGCAACGTCGCCGACATTGTCGCCCACGTTATCAGCGATGACCCCTGGGTTGCGAGGATCGTCTTCCGGGATTCCGGCTTCGACTTTGCCGACGAGATCGGCGCCGACGTCAGCCGCCTTGGTGAAGATGCCACCGCCCACGCGCGAGAACAGCGCGATCGAACTGGCGCCCATGGCGAAGCCGTTGATGTACGTGGCCTGTTCGGGTGCGGCGAACACCAACGCCAGCGCACCCACTCCCAATAGCCCTAGCCCGGCGACCGCTAGGCCCATCACCGAGCCTCCGCCGAAAGCGACCAGCAGTGCCGCTCCCGCACCCTCCGCCCGGGCCGCCTCGCTGGTGCGGCAGTTGGCCTTCGTCGCTGCCTGCATGCCGATGAATCCCGCAGCGACGGAGCAGAACGCTCCGGCAATGAAACACTCGGCGGTTTCGACATTGAGTTGCCACGCGATGAGTCCGGCGACGAAGATCACGAAAATCGCCAGGATCTGGTACTCCCGGCGCAAAAAGGCCATTGCGCCGGAGTGGATCAAAGCAGCGACTTCCTGCATGCGCTCGTTGCCCGGCGACTTGCGGCCAATGGCGACGAAGCTGGCTGCGGCGAAGGCGAGACCTAGCAAGCCGATGTAGGGAATCAAGTCGGCGATACTGCTCATCAGAACTACCCCTCAAGCAATTGCTGAGAAAATGGACAGAAACGGCTCAGCGGGACGGTCCAAGGCCGTTAATCTCAACGACTAACCCCAGACGCGTCCCGAAGAGGCTATCACGGAGAGCGTACGTTTTGCTACGAAGTCCTGCCGAACAGAACGAATTGGTATAGTGGCCTGCTTCGATTGACGCCATGTTTGTTGGACTAACTGGAACAAATGGATCCGGAAAGACCTCCGCTGCGGACTACCTGAAGGAACGGGGATTCCGGTATCTGTCTCTGTCGGACGAAATCCGCCTGGAGTTGGCGAATCGTAACGAGCCGCCAACGCGCGAAAACATGACTCGCCTCGGAAATGAGCTGCGAGCCCGGTTCGGGGCGGCGGTTCTGGCTCGGCGGGTTATGGCTCGGCTGGCAGGAGACGGCGACTATGTCATTGATTCCATACGGAATCCCGGCGAGGTCGCGGCTCTGAAACAGCTTCCTGGCTTCCGGCTCGTGCATTTTGATGCGCCCATAGAACAGCGTTATCGGCGGGCCGTCGAACGCCGGGACGAGCGTACGCCGTTGTCGTTCGACGAATTCGCGGAGCAAGAGAGCCGCGAGATGGAGAGCCCGGATCAGACCACGCAACAACTGCGGGCGACTTTCCGCCTAGCGGATGAGACGGTCGTGAACGACGGCTCACTGGACCAGCTGAAGAAAAAGCTGGACCGGGTAATTGCCGCCGACTGTTAGTCGAAATCGATGTCGCGCCAATCCGGCTTTGTGGGCGTCTTGCCTTCTTCTTTTTTCAGCAAACTGGCGAATTTCTTGTCGAGCTCGTCTTCATGTCCGCGTTGAGCTTCCATCTCTTTAAGGAAACGCTCGTCTCTCAGGGCGGCTTCCTTGTCGAGATCCTTGACGGCCTTGCGCAGATCGGTCGGTTTCGACTTACGGACGGGTTCTTTATGGGTGAGGATAATGCCCGCCTCGCCGTCGATCTCCAATTTGGCGCCGCAGCAGGGGCACGCCGCTTCAAATATGGAGTCTTTCATGGCTCCATCCTACAGGAGGTTCCCCCCCAAAGACTCAGTCTTTCGCCGTGGTGTTTCGTTTGAGTCGTAGGTTCTACAATCGGGGTATTTCCTAGTCGTCAAGACAGGACTGCGCGCGCGTATGGCTTTTCGGGTTGGACAAACGGTCGGCGGGTACCGGTTTCTGCGTGTCTTGGACGCTGCAGGCTCGGCTATGGTCTATGAGGTCGAGAACGAGATTGCCGGACGCAAAGAGATTCTGAAACTGCTTCCGAGCGGCTTCGAACAAGACCGCAACCGGGTCGATCGCTTCCTGCGCGAAGCGAAGATACACTCGCGACTCTCCCATCCGAATATCGCCGAGTTCTACTCCGGCATACAGCTGGATGGGCAGCTGGTGATGACGATGGAGGCGCTGAAGGGCGAAAGCCTAAAGAACCGCATCGCGGATCGATCGCTGACGGTTACGCAAGCGATCGATGTCGCCTGTCAGGCGCTCTCGGCATTGGACTATGCCCATCAGCAGGAGGTCGTTCATCGCGAGATCACTCCGGCTACGATCTTCATTGGTCCCGACGGCGTGGTCAAGCTGACCGGGCTGGGCCTGGCGAAGCAGGAGCACGACCCGTCATTGACGCAAATCGGCGCCGTGGTCGGCGCGGTTCATTACATGTCCCCCGAACAGGTGAAGGGGCAACGGGACATCGATGGGCGAGCAGACATTTACGCTCTAGGCGCCGTCCTTTACGAAGCCGCGACAGGCAAGAAGCCGTTCGACTCGCAGAGCCAATTCGACATCATTCAGGCGCAGGTCATGCAGGCTCCCGAGCCGCCGCATAAGGTTGCGGCGCAAGTCTCAGAGGGGCTCAGCCGCGTCATCCTCAAGGCATTGGAGAAAGACCGCGGCGCACGATATCAAACGGCGGGGCAATTCCGCGAGGCTCTCCTACGGCTGGGCGACGCACCCGCCGCGGATGGGACCGCTGAAGAGCCGGACGCCGAAGCCCTGCGCGACATGCACAAGCTCGCGCGCAAATTAGAATTCGCTCGCGGGCCTATTCCCGCCGCGATGCCCGCCCCGGTTTTGCAGTTGAGCCTGAAGCGCGATGCGGAAGAAGCGCAGCACAAGAGCGGGCGGCCGTTGCCGGCCTGGACCCAATCGGGACCCGCGGCGCTGGACGCGCCAAAGCTTGCCAAGCCTCGTCTGCCGCAGTCAGGACCGGCGGTTTCGCTGTGGGGAATGGAGGGCTGGACGAAAAGAGATCTCGCGATGATTACCGTCTTGGCCTTCGTTATGTCCGCCGCTGCGGTCGTTGCATTGATGGTTTGGCTGGGATTGTGATCAGCAAGTGAGCTGCGCGCATTTGCACAGCAGCGCCTGATTTGCTTGAATAAAAGCCAGTCTCCCGACACACGAAGCCGTGGAAGAAAACCTGAAACACTTGATGCAGAAGTTAGGGCACGCGATCAACGAATCGCTGTCCGAATCGGAGAGCATAGAAGAGGTGCTGGGCGAGATCCAGCGGGAGGGCTACGATGTCTTCCTGGTGCTTGAGGCAACGATCGGCTTCAATGAGCGCGCCGCTCGAGATTCCGACTCGGGCTCGAAATCGCCCAAGTCGTTCTCAGACCAAGATCATGCCTTTCTCAAGGCGCTCAAGATCACCGTCAAAGAGTAGCTAGCCCTCGTCCTCGTCCGAACCGGCGGTGGACGCCCGCTTGGCCGCTTTTTTCTTCGCAGCTTTCTTCACGCTTTTCTTCGCTGCCTTGCGTTTGGCGGCCTTCTTGCCCACGGATTTCGGTTCCGGCTCATCTTGAGCGGGCTCTTCGCTTGGCGGAGCTTCCGCCTCAGCCGCTTGGGAAACCTCTCCCGACTCGCCGCCGGCGCCGTTCGCCTCTCGCGACAGGCGTGAAGCGTTCCTGCGCCGTCGTCTGCGCCTTGGGGCGGAGCTTCGCTCGGCAGCGGCGGTCTCTTCCGCGGCTTCGGGCTCCTCCGCGTCGGCCGGAACGGTCAGCGAGTCCCCTGGTTTGAACCGAAGGACATTGCGATCATCCGGAATCGAACGCAGCAACTCTTCCGCCTCGGCGAAATCCAGCAGCGCCGTGAAATCTTCGAAGCCTAGCTTCTTGGGAGAGAAGCGCGGCTCGTCCGTGCGGATGAGCGCTTCGACCTCCCGCGCTGGAATGCCCATTTGCAGCAATTCGATGTGCGGAGCCAACAGTTCCTGCAGCCGGCCGCGGGGATTCGTCGTCGGCGCTTCCTCTTCCGGTTCCGGCTGCGGAGCCTCTCGCCGGGGCTCGGCCTCGCCGCGGGGCATGGGCGCTCTCGATTCCGATGAACGTCCCCTGCCGCGGCCCCTGCCTCGTCCCCGTCCTCGTCCCCGGCGTTCTTGCGAAGGCGCCGCGGATCCTTCCGTTTCCTGGGCTAGCGGCGCCGCGCTCTCGGTTTCCGCCGAATCGGCGATATCTCCGCTATCGGCTGCGTCAGCCGAACGTTCTACCACGTGGTGGTTGTCCACCGTAACGACCTTGATGTAGCCTTCAGCGACAAGTTTTTCGGCCAGGCTCGAAAAGGAGGTCACGCCGTAGTCCCTTTCGCTGAACGCCGGATCCAACTGCAACATCGTGCTCTTCAACAGGCCGAGCTGAGGCTGTGCGCCTCGAACGTCCAGGGCGTTGAGGGCGCGATCGACTAGTGGCATTAGCTGCGATACGGATTGGGCATCGGTGCGCGGCTGTTGCGGGGCGGGTCGGCCGCCGCGTCCCCGTCGCGATCGGTTGGGCAGAATGTCGAGCAGTGACTCGTAGCTAATGAACTCATGACAGTTCCGTTGTAGGATCTTCGACGTAAACTGTTTGCCGCCAACGATATAGACCCGCTTGTTGTACTGCTTAAGCTTATTCACCAGCGACATGAAATCGCTGTCGCCCGAGATAATCGCGAACGCGTTAATGTGGTCCCGCGTGACAGCCATCTCGAAAGCGTCGAGAGCTAAATTGATGTCCGCGCCGTTTTTGTCGCCGCGCGGAGTCGAATCGCGCTGGACCATGTGAACGCCGAATTCGGAAAATGCTCGGGTCGCCTCCA
>CAMPKL010000236.1 GCA_946887065.1 uncultured Bryobacterales bacterium | reverse complement strand
CGTAATAACCGTGAGGCGATCCTTGAAGGGCTCTAACGAGCCCAGGGTCGGCGACAGCCTTTGGAGCGGACCCGCCCCTCCGGCGGGAGTCCACTCCGCGATATTCGCTCCCATCGGGATGTAGACATAGCTCAGCCGCGGCGGGGGAGCCGCGGGCGTCTTCGCCAGCGCCGTCATCGATGGGAGCATGGCGTCCAGCAGCGGTAGGGCGACTGCGGCGCCGGTCCCGCGCAGCAGCGTCCGGCGGGATAGCGACTTCTTGGTGATGATCATTGCGACATCCTCATCTGAAACGGCGTACTCTCTACAATGCCCAACACGATCGCCGAGAAACGGAAATCGTCTTCGGCTGCCTGGCTGACGATCTCGCGGATCGCCGGCATATCGTAATATTCAACGCCCCGCCCGAGAGCATAGGTCAGCATCTTCTCGCTCGCGGTGGCGACGAACAGTTCAGGCCGGGCCAATAACGCCTGGCGAAAACCTTCGGGACCGTCGAAAGGCCTCCCGTCAGGCAAAACCCCCGACGCATCGACGGGCACGCCGTCGTCGCGGTTACGCCAGCGGCCAATCGCGTCGTAGTTCTCCAGGGCGAAGCCGATCGGGTCGAGCGTGTTGTGACAGCTTGCACAAAGGGGCTTTGCGCGGTGTTCGGCAAGCAATTCCCTTCCCGACAATTTTTTGCCCGATGGGCTCTTCTCCTTCAACGGCGGAACGTCGGGCGGAGGCGGGGGCGGCGGCGTCCCCATGATGTTGGTCAGGATCCACTTGCCGCGAACAACGGGTGAAGTCCGATTGGCGTAGGACGTGACGGACAAAACGCTTGCCTGGGTCAGCAGTCCGCCTCGATGGCTGTCCGGCGGCAACTGCACGCGCCGGAACTGACTGCCGTAGACGTGCGGAATGCCGTAATGCTTCGCCAGGCGCTCATTGAGAAATGTGTAATCCGCGCCGATCAACTCCACGAGCGGGCGGTCTTCGCGAACGATCGTCTCAAACAACAGCTCGGTCTCGCGGCGGAACGCCCGGCGCAGGTTCTCATCGAAGTCCGGATAAATCCTGCGGTCGGGACTCACCGAATCGAGATTCCTGAGATACAGCCACTGACCGGCGAAACTGTCTATGAGCGCCTGGGAGCGCGAGTCGGCAAGCATCCTCCGAACTTGCTTCTCGAGAACATCCGGTTTGCGCAGCTCGCCGCGTTCGGCGGCTTCGAGCAACTCAGCGTCGGGAATGCTGCTCCACAGGAAAAACGACAGGCGGGACGCCAGGGCGATGTCCGAGACCGGATAGGCCGTCTCCGGCGCCACGCCGGATGGGTCGCGTTCAATGCGGAATAGGAACTCGGGACTGACCAGCAGAGCTCTGAGAGCCATCTCGATGCCGCCCTCGAACCCGCGCTCCTTACGGCCTTGTTCATAAAAGCCCATCAATTGGTCGGTGTCCGCGGCCTGGATCGGCCTGCGGTAGGCGCGTCGAATCAACTGGGAAAGAATCCGCTTCGCGCAAGCGCTTTCTTCGGATGCCTGCGCCGGGCGGCAGGTGAAGATCCTCTCACGGCTGGGCGTGTCGCCGGGCCCTGCCGGATCATAGGGTCCGGTGATGCTGATCGAGTACACCGCCGGCTGCGCTCGGGGATGGCGATCCATATTGAATCGCGCCAAATAAGGCTGGCGCTCAGTTTCCAATAGGGCGGCGCTTTTTTTCAAAAAGGTCGCGCTGATCTCATGGGGTCCAGCCAATACGGGCACTCGGACAAACAGGTGCTTATCGGCCTGGCTGTGGTCGCGGTTCTCGGGCTGGGCCACGGGGAATAGACCAATCCTCTTGCCGTCCAGGGCGAGTTCAGCTTCGAATTCGCCGCGCAGACCCTCGACTTGTTCGTCGCGATCGCGCGAGAGCGTCATACGAATCTCGTACTGTCCATCGAGTGGAAAATTGTGGCTAACGACCGTACCCCCGCGCGTACCGAACGGCAGACCGGGAGCATGTTGCTCCTGCGTAAGGTCGGCGGGCACGAGAATCAACTCGCCGCCGACATCGCGCAGGGGTCCGCCGACCGCGAGACGGCTGATCTTGTGTGCCGCGTTCAGGTAACCCTCCAACAACATCGGCGATAATTCGCCGACTGTGATGTTGTCGAAACCGTTGCTGCTCTCGTCGCGCGGCAAGGTGGAGGAAACATCGACATCCAGATCGAGTAGATCGCGAATGGCGTTGCGGTACTCCGTGCGGTTCAGGCGCCGGAACGTCGCCGTACGGCCTGGATTCGGGTGAGCGCGGGCAGCAGCGTCCAGCGAACCGGCAATCGTATCCACCACGGCCTCGTAAGAGGCTTCGTCCGGCCGCGGCATGCCGACTGGCGGCATGTGGCGATGTGTCAGCTTCTTGACGATACTTTCCCAGGTCTTGGGATCTTTCGCGGGAGCGGCGGTATCCAAATCGGCGAACGACAGACCCCGGGTCGCCACGGTCTCGTTGTGGCAGGCGTGACAGTACTGTTCGACAACTGCCGCGGTGGTGTCAGCTCCCGAAAGGGATGACACGCCAGCCAAAAAGGCGGCTACGAAGAGGTACCGTGTTCTCATATTCGTATCGATCAAATCCAGTGGCGTACCCGGTAGCAGTATAACCGCCTAACTCTTGGCGGCTAATGACTTCGGCGGGATTCGCACAGTTCGTCACGGTTCGTAACGCCGGGCGGCGGGCGGTTGCGGTTGAAAAAAGGCGGGGCGGGATCATGGACGATCCCGCCCCAGTTGGGGTTGGGTAAGGTTCAGAAGGTTATGCGGGCGCCCACTTGCATCGTGCGCATGCCGCCCGCTGAATCGATCACGCCGAAGTCGGAGCTCTCGACGTTGCCGTTAATGCCCCCTAGATTGACGTGGTTAAAGAAGTTGAACATGTCGGCACGGATTTGCAGACCAGCCGCTTCGGTGAACGCGAATCTCTTGGAAAGCGAGAAATCAATCGTCCATTGGCCGGGGCCTCGAACAATGCCGTTAGCGGCGTTGCCCGGTCGAATGGCGACGCCTCCAACTTCCGGTACCTTGGCGAATGCGGCCGGGTTGATATAACGCACGAATGTGTGACGCCCCGTTACGGGGGTGTTAAACGCTGGGGAGTTTTCCAGTACGATGTCGCCGCCAAGGTAGTCTCCGCGGCACGCCCATGCGTTCGAGCAGCCTTGGGTGACTCTGACGGGACTGCCGGTCGAGCCGCTGTAGATGGCACTCATCTGCCAGCCGCCGAGGACCGTCCTCACGGGAGCCGTCATATTGCTGAGACCGGGCAGCTCGTAGATGATGTCGGCCGTGACTCGATGGGTTGTGTCGTAGTTGGGATTGCCCCGCTCATTCTCAACACCATAGAAGTCCTGGATTTCAGCGACGGCGTCGGTACCGTAGTAAACACCCACGTCTCCGCCTTGATAAGCGAACGTTTTGCCCCAGGTGTAGTGAATGTCTCCAGAGAAGTTGTGCGTGAACCGCTTCCGAAGAGAGGTCTGCAAGGAGTGATTCATTACGCTTTCGCCCATGTCGACGAAATAAGGACCGCCGGGAATGAGGTTCGGATTCGGACGCACCCCCGTCAGGCGGTCGGGCAGGTTGAAGCGCCGGTGCATCGGCCATTTGACGCCACGCGTTCCGACATAGCCGATCTCCCACATTAGGTCGGACTTCAACTCCCGCTGAATGTTGAACTGGTAGTTGATCGTGTAAGGGTTCTGCAGATCAGGAGTGATCAGCGAAAAGACCAACTCGCGGCCTCGAGCAACGATGTCCTGCCCTGCGATGGGAATGACCTGTTCGTTGATCAGTGGGTACTTGACGCCCAGGTTCGCAGCTTCCTCAGCGCTGTAGCTGACGCGGAACGGAATGTCCGGTCCGGCGGTACTCTGTCTCAGCATTGCGCCCACTTGTGCGGCGAACATAATGCCCACGCCGCCGCGGACGACGGTCTTCTGATTGGCCTGGTAGGCAAATCCGATGCGCGGCCCGAGGTTAACCCACTTGTCGGGATTCGTCTCGTTCTCGCGCGGACGGCGAGCGCCGAATGCGAAGTTCGTGAAGTCGGCGCCGGGCGGGAGTTCCAAGTTCTTGGCGACGACATCAATAGAGCCCGTCGGCTCAACGACGACATTGGAGTAATAGTCATAGCGAAGGCCCAGGTTGAGCATCAGTTTGTTGTTGACCCGCCAATCGTCTTGCACGAACCCACCCCATTCATACATGCGTGATGTGTGCGGTCCGTTGGAACCGAAGGTCAGCACCGCGCCGTTGACGCGATTAGCCATCATGTCTTCAACGCTGTTGAAGTCGTAGCTCGGGTTCTCGGGGTTGGTGCGGTTGCCGGTGGTCCAAAGCAGGCGACCGCCGACCTTAAAGGTGTGATTGCCTCGAATCAGGCTGAACTTTTGGTCATAGGTGGAGGTAGCGCCTTCCATCTGCCAGACCTCCGCACTATTCAACCCGAGAGTGCCCGTGGGCGTCTGGATATTCAGCCGGGGAATTCGCCCCTGCCATTCGACCGTCTCGCCGAGCGGCGAAATGAACTGCTCGCCGAAGAAATTGTCGAGCCGGTCCATGTCCGCGTAGTTGTAGCCCCAACGCGACTCCGATACCCAGTTGCTGCCCGTGTGGGTGTACTGCGCGTTGTAGCGGTCCTGGATGTAAATGAACTCACGGTCGTTGGTATCGCCGACGTTGAAGCGTGGGTCGAGACCGAACGGACGCCCGCGCACGTAGGTGAACGAAAGATTGCCGTTATCGCTCGGCCGATAGTCGCCGCGAATGTTCCAGGTATTGTCGGTTCTCACCTCGGACCCGACCTTTTCGGCTCGGCCGCGGTTCGCGTCGAGGATGGTCGCGGGCGCAGGGAGAGTATCCAGCAACGCCTTGGTCTCTGGGAACGGAAGCGCCTGTAGGATCGTCTGGCGGAACGAATTCGTAGGGACGGTGCCCGTCACGAAGCGGCTAGTATAGCCGCGATAGCCCTCGTAGGTGGTGAAGAAGAACAGTCTGTTCTTGATGATCGGTCCGCCGAGCGAGCCGCCGAACTGATTGAAGACCTCGCGGTTCTTGGGCAGCAGATTACCGCTGCTGTCATAGTTCGTCTGGAACGGGTTGCGCGCGTTGAAAACGTGGGAGCGGTAGTTCCACACTCCGCTGCCATGCCATTCATTGGTGCCGCGCTTGCTGATCAAATTGACCGTGCCGCTGACGACGCCTCCGTTCTCTGCTTTCATGACGCCGCGCATGACCTGGACTTCTTCCACGCCCTCGATGCTCATGACGTCCATGTAATTGGCGCCGCCGTAGTTCTGGAGCGCCCGGCCTTCCGCCGGCATCGAGTTGGCGTCGGTGCCGTTGACGGTCACGCCGGCGCCGCTCTTGCCCAGGCCGTTGATGCGGATGCCGCCGTTGCCGGTGTCGATGCCGGACGTCAGCTTGAGCACGTTCGTTACGTTGCGGCGACCGAGCGGCAGTTCCGACACCTTAGCGTTATCTATGCTCTCGGTCTGTTCCGAGGCTTCCGTGGCGACCAAGGGAGCGGCTCACTCTACCTCTACTGTCTCCGTCACTTGGCCAATCTCCAAGGCGTGGGCTTGACGGACGTTAGCGGACGCAACGAGGCGAATGCCGGTGCTGCGATAAGCCTTGAACCCCGGCGCCTGGATCGATAGCGTGTAAGCTCCAGTCGGAAGGACCCGAAACGCGAACTCGCCTTCCGAACCGGATTCGGCGTTGTAGGTCAGTCCGGTATCGTCGTTGGTCAAGGTGACCGCAGCGCCTGGAATCACGGCGCCGGACGAGTCCTGCACTGTGCCCGAGAGATTCGCCGTCGTGACCTGCGCCCAGGCGCCGACGGCCGAAAGCAACAAGGCGGCAATCGCAATGCCGTACCTCATTGATGGAAATCGTAAATTTGTCATTCTTACCCCCAATACCCTTTCCGCTGCTTGACGCAGCCGTTCTGGGCCAACCGCCCCGGTTAGCCGCCCAAACCCTGCCCTCTCGTTGGCTGGGCATTATCTTCTTTAGGCCGGTATCCAAGTTCGGCCGAGAGCTGTGCGGCAATACGCATTACGGTCGCCGCCCGCGAACTCATGACGTCACGTCTCAGCCGGTTTGCCGACCCTGCAATACTTAGCGCCGCTCTAACGCGGCCGGACCGGTCTCGAACAGGCGCCCCGACACACTTGAGGCCGGGCTCGAACTCTTCGTCGTCCACGGCGTATCCTTGTCGCCGCACCTTCTTCAGTTCCTC
>CAMPKL010000235.1 GCA_946887065.1 uncultured Bryobacterales bacterium | reverse complement strand
CGGTTAGCGGCTCTGGCTCTTCGTGGACGATCTCGTAGAGCAGCGCCTGGTCATACGCGCCTTTGAAAGGCCGCAGGCCGGCGACCATCTCGTACAGCACGCAGCCTAGGGACCAGACGTCGGACCGATGATCGACATCCATGCCTTGGGCCTGCTCGGGCGACATGTAGGCCACCGTGCCCATGGCGGTGTCGATTTTAGTAAGGCGGGAAGCCTCAGTCAACCGGGCCAGGCCGAAGTCCATGATGGTGACTTGGCCGTCGTCGGCGACGAGGACGTTGGCGGGTTTAACGTCGCGGTGAACGATGCCCTTCTCGTGCGCGGCTTGCAGGCCCTTGGCGATCTGCTGGCCGACCTCCAGGGCTTCCTTGATGGCCAGCGGGCCGCGGGCGATCCTGCCTTCGAGCGTCTGGCCCCCGATGTAGGCCATCGAAATGAAGGTCTTGCCGTCGACCTCATCGATCTCATACACCGGGCAGATGTTGGCGTGATGCAGCGCGGCGGCGGCCTGAGCCTCGCGGAGAAATCGCTCCTTGGCTTCGGGGTCGTTGAGAAGGTGCTGAGCCAGAAACTTCAGCGCCACTTGGCGGTTGAGCTTGGTGTCTTCCGCCCTGTAGACCACGCCCATGCCACCCTCGCCGAGTTTCTCGACGATTTTGTAGTGACTGATGGTGGAGCCGATGATCAAGGCTGGCGCGATTGTAGCGCGTTCTTAAGGGCGCAGGGCTGGGCGGTTGTTGCGCCGGAGAGGTTAGCCCGGCTCCTGCCGCCGTCAGAATTCGAGGCGCAGTCCGAATTGCATTTCCCGGGCGTTGCCTGCGCTGAAAATCCGGCCGAAATTCGGCGTGAAGGCGATGCGGCTGGGCACGTCGAAGTTGGCGCGGTTGAAGAGATTGAAGATGTCCCAACTGAACGCTAGGGCGGCAGACTCCGCGATCCGCCAATTTTTTCTTGCCGAAAAATCCACCGTTGCCAAGCCCGGCGCCGTGACGCTGTTGCGGCCCGAATTTCCGAAAGTGAACGGCGCGGGCATTGAGAATGCATCGACATGGAACCAGCGATCCGGCGTTCTTCCCGAACTCAAGTTGGGGTCTCCAGCGACATCGGGCCGCTGCGCCGGCCCGGAACCGATGTTCGCCCGATCCACTCCGAGATTGACCGTGAACGGCGCACCGGAGGCCATGCGGGTGAAGGCGCTCACGCTCCAATCGCCGGCCACCGCCTGCTTCCAATCTTGAGCAAAGTCGAGGAAGGCCGGCCGGTACGTCGCGCTGCCTGAGAACAAATGCGTGTGATTGAAACTTGATAGCGCCCACTCTGACCGGATGTCTCTTACGTTCTGAGGTACGTTCGCCTCAAAGGCCGTCGCGCCCGGGCTTGAAGCGTCGTCGGTGGAACGCGACATCGTGTAGCTGGCCAAAAACGACAACCCGCTCGCCAAACGCCGTTGCCCCTTCAGCGTCAGGGCCTGGTACAGCGAATTGCCGTCGAACCGTATCGCGCTGACAGGCCCGAGCGCCGGGACGGGGCGCCGCACGCCGATCGGACCTGGTCCGGGCTCGGGGACGTTGCGGATCGTCGAGTTGTCGGCGCCCGCCGTACGCGAGCCCATGTAGAAGGCTTCTATTACGGTGTCGCGCGCAATCTCATGCTGGATGCCGGCGCTCCACGTCTGTGTGTACTCCGTCCGATAGTCGTCGTCCATGTTGGACCCGCCGATCGTCCCTGTCGCGTCGGAGGTCAAGATCGAGGCGGTTTTCAGCGTTGGAACCGCCGCATCGGACGGTATGTCGATTCTCTTCAGTTGGAAGAACGGCAGGTTCCGAGTAAACGCCGTCTGCACGCTGTAAGCCCACTGATTGAGGAATATCCCGTAGCCCGCACGCAACACGGTCCTGTTTTGACCGCCCGGCCGCCAGGCCAACCCGAACCGCGGAGCATAGCGGTTGTAGCCGGGCCGCAGCAAGCTGCGGTCCCAACCGATCTGGTTTGAGGTCACCCACGGAATCGGAAGCGACGGCAACAGTTCCTGAGCTTCGTCGGAAATGCGGTCCTGCCGGTCGCTGGCGACTACAAAGCGGCCGCCCGGAGTGAACACATCGACTGACGACAAGCGGTTCTCCGTCTCTCGCATGTGCTGGTTGACCTCGTAGCGAAAGCCGACGTTCAACGTCAGGTTCGACGATGCGTGCCAGTCGTCTTGCACGTAGCCGTGCAGCCAGTTCGTGCGGCTGTCCTGAGCGCCTCTGCCGAGCCCGACCTGCGCCGATGTAGGGTAGCCCAACAACAAGTCAGCTAATGGATTGCCCGTCCACTGCCCCGTATAGCTAAACGCGCCCCGGGCCGATTCGGGATTCGCAGGACGGAACTGAAGGCGGAAATAGTAGACGCCGAACTTGATGCGATGCCGGCCCCGGTCGATCAGCACGTTGTCGAAAATTCGATGTGCGCATTGTCCCTGGAGACGAACGATGTCGGATCGCCGAACGTGTTGTACTGGCCCGACGTCGAAACCTGCGGGAAGCCCATATCCCTCGGAATACGCGTCGTCCCCTGCAGCCCGGCCTCCGAGGCGAAGTCTATGCCCTGGTTCCGGCTGACCTGTCCCCCGGAGACGTCCAGCCAGCCGAAGCGAAATTCGTTAACGAGCTGCGCTCCGAAAGAGCGGGTGTGCCCGATCGCCAGGTTTCGGCTTTTCGTCGTCAGCAATCGGCCGAAGCCGGGTACCAGGTCTTCGTTGAGGACGCTTGTCCCAAACGGCTGGGTTTCGTCGGCGTCAAACGTACTGAAGCGGGCGAAGAAATTGTCGCTGTCAGTAAATCGGTGATCGAGACGCACGCTGAACTGATTTAAGTTTCGAATCTCGCGCTCGACCGACGTAAGATTGCGGACCGATCCGGCGGCGGTGGGTTCGGGCAAGTACTTGAAGAACTGCTGCGTCACCGGATCCACCGGGACCTGACCGTTCGGGAACGGCGAACAGACCCCCGGAGCCCCAACGAACGGGTTGCATACCGGCTCCGCGCCCGAAAAATCGCCTGCTCGCGCCGCCATTGTCGGCACCGAGAACGTGCGGGTAATTGATCGGCGGGTTCGCTGGCCTTCGTAGCTGGTGAAGAAGAAGGTCCGGTTTCGTCTGATGGGCCCACCCAACGAGAAGCCCAACTGGTTTTGCTTGAGCGGAGGAACCGGGCGTTTGGGGTCGTCGAAATAGTTGTGAGCATCAAACCGGTCGTTGCGGGCGAACCCATACAGACTGCCGTGCGCGCGATTGCCTCCAGACTTGGTAGCCACATTGATGAGTGCGGACGCCTTACCGCCGAACTCCGCCGCGTACAGTGACTTCTGGATCTTGAACTCTTGGATCGAATCGACCGACGGATTGATCACCAGGTTGTTGAACAGTTCGTCGGTGACCTTGACGCCGTCGAGCAGATAAATGTTGTGGCCTGATCTTTGGCCTCCGACATTCGGCAACGCGCCGGCCTGCTGCAGGGCGTCGCCGCGGGTTCCTCCAGGGGGATGACGACGCCGTCGGTTAATTGCGCAAGCTGCAGAAACTGGCGGCCGTTCAGGGGCGTCTGCAACACCATTGTGTTGTCGATGACGTCGCTGATCTCGGCATCCTCCCGCTGCAGCAAGGGCGCCGCCTCGGTGATGACGATGGTTTCCTCCGCGTCTCCGATTTGAAGCTCAAGCGAAACATTGAGCGTCTGACCGATCGCTAACGTAACGCGGGCTGTGGCGCGCTGAAAGCCCTGTACCTGCGCGGACACTTCGTAGTCGCCGATAGGCAGGGAGGGCAGAAAGAAGTTTCCGGACTGGTCAGTGAGACGTTCGCGCTGATAGCCCGTCTCCGCATGCGTCGCCGCCACCGCTACTCCCGGCACGACGGCGCCGGTCGCGTCGGTCACCCTACCTGCAATCTCACCCGTATTGAACTGCCCCGCGGCTGGGATGCCGAGGCAACCGATGACGACTACGGCGAAAAAGGCTCTAGTGAGCATTGCTGGCGCGCGGCCCGGCTCCCGGTTCGTAAAGGCTGGTCTAGATGCCGCAATTGTACATCGCGAAGACTTCTGGAGCACCACTTAGCGCTACCGCTTCCGGCGCCGGCGTTGTAGCCGAGGGTTGGGAAGGAGGGAACGCCAGTGGAAACGCTCAAAAACGCGCAAGGGAAAACATGAAACGGAAACGCCCGTTAAGATAAGTACGTCACATCGTTGGCCTTACAAGACATTGACTAGACGCACACTCTTGCGGAGTGCCCTAGGGGGCGTGTCCGCTGCACCGACAATCCTGCGAGGCCGGAGTCGCACGGCCGAGGGCACAGCTTTCCTAACGCGCGCAATCGACTTGGTACAGTCGTCGCCGGTGGTCGACATGATGGGCCTCATGACAACCGACTGGGCCCGCCTGGAACGCTGGCGAACCGATTCAGAGGGTCTCAACCCTCAAGAGCTAGATGCAATTGTAGGCTCAGGTGTTACGATGTTCCATCCGGCGGTGCGGCTAGCAGGCCCCCGGATCGCCGAGAGAACCGCGTCGTGGATGGGCCGCTGGCGACAGTTC
Source organism: uncultured Bryobacterales bacterium (assembly GCA_946887065.1). The sequence continues at coordinate 1,702 of CAMPKL010000235.1, read as the reverse complement.
GCCGAATTTCATCCCCACCGCTTTCGCGTGGTGGAAGAACTGCAAGATTGGTCGGCGGTGCGCACGCGAGATCAGATCGGCATCCTGCTCGGGAGCCAAGACTCAGCCCACTTTGAATCGGCGGCGGATGTGGAAACCTTTTCGTGGCTGGGCCAGCGGGTATCGCAACTCACATACAACGGGCTCAACCATCTGGGCGGAGGCTGCGGTTTGCGCCACGATCCCGGCCTCACCGGGCTCGGCGTCGAGGTGGTCGCCGCCATGAATCGCTGCGGAATGATCGTGGACGTGTCGCACTGCGGCGAACGCACAACGCTGGATGCGATTGAGGCGTCAACCCGCACAGTACTCGCCACGCACTCCAATTGCGCGGCTCTGGCGCCGGGACAAGCGCGCTGCAAGTCGGATGAAGTAATCCGCAAGCTTGCCGCCTCCGGAGGAGTGATCGGGGTCACCGCAATCTCCAACTTCGTCACCTCTTCGCGGCCCGTTCGATTCGAGCATGTGTTGGACCACTTCGATCACATTGCACGGTTAACTGGGACGGAGCATGTGGGTTTAGGCACGGATGGGGGAGTGCTGGGCTTACAGCGCAACCTGGCGCCCGGCTTCGGACGCCCCGACACCGTGTTCCGCCTCACCGAAGGATTGATCCGCCGGGGCTACTCCGACGCAGCGATCCGGCGCATGCTTGGCTTCAACTTCGAGCGCGTCATTCGCGAACATCTCGACCGGCAGCGCCTGGGATCGGCCAGTCCGGCAGCGTAACAAAATTCGCCGTCGAGCCCTCCACTTAACAGCAAGGCGGGTTAATCCCGCGAAGCAAGGAGGCAAACTAATGCAGTTCGCAAAGATATCGAGAGCGCTCGCGTGCGTGGCTGTGCTGGGTGTATTCAGCGCAGTTGCCTCAGCGGACGTTAATGACAAGAAGACGGTTATGACGGTCAACGAGAGGGTCGAAATTCCCGGCGCGATTTTGGAGCCCGGCGAGTACGTTGTGAAGCTCGTCGATTCGCAGTCGAATCGGCACATCGTTCGTTTCATGAACAAGGACGAGGATGAGGTAATAACGACTGTGATCGCGATTCCGAATATGCGGCTTGAACCCACGGGCGAGACGGAGTTCGGATGGTACGAAACGCCAGCCGGGCAACCGCCGGCTTTAAGGGCTTGGTTCTACCCTGGTGATACTTTCGGTCAGGAATTCGCCTACCCGGAAGACCGCGCAACCGAACTGTCGGCGGCTACTAGTCAAGAAGTGCCGAGCATTTCGGACGAAGAAGCGGCCACCGCCGCCAATCAACAGCAGGAAGAAACGGTAGTCGCACAGACTCCTGCTCCTAGAACGACCCCGCAAGCAACGGATCAGACCGCACAGCAGGAGCGTGAACGGGAGATGGCGGCCCAGCGCGAACGGGAACTGCAGGCGCAGCAAGAGCGTGACCGCGAGACTGCGGCACAGCGTGACCGCGAAATGGCAGCTCAGCGTGAACGTGATAGCCAGGCCCAGCGAGATCGTGAGCGCGAGATCGCACAGGCGCAGGACCAGCAACGAGATGCTGATCAGAGTCTGACGGCGCAACAACAGACGGAACAATCGCAGACAGAAGGCGAGCTTCCCGCAACGGCCGGCTTGGGCGCACTGCTTGCCCTGATCGGACTCGGGACGCTCGGCGCTTCTAGGGCCGTGCGTAGACTGCGC
>CAMPKL010000234.1 GCA_946887065.1 uncultured Bryobacterales bacterium | reverse complement strand
ATCGCGATATTGAGGCGGACCAAAGAGGGCGGGAACGCCCATCTGGCCTTTTCCGGACCCGCGGAAACCGACCTGCTCGTCACCGTGGATTTCTACCGTGCAATTGACAACGAGTTGCTGGAAAGGATAATTTCGCTGGTCGGAATCGGTCCCCAAAGACTCGCCAGGCGGACTGATTGAACAGTCCGCCCGGCGCCTACGCACATCAACCGATCCTAGGGGAGGAGAGGAGTCTAGGCTCAGCTTTCCGTGCGTAAGTTGTTTGTCACCGAGAACACGCCATGAATCCCGTTGGCGACGTGGAAGGCCACGTTCTTTTCCAACTCGGAGTTCACTACGCCTTCAAGTGTGACGTTTCCGTTCTTAACTACGATGTGCACCGGCGGCACAGCTTGAATCGAGTGCCGTGTGAACACCGGATTCCTGTAAAGCTGCCGCATGAGCGCCACCCGAATGCGGTCGTCGTAGGACGACAGCGGAAGAATCTCGATGTTGTTTGTCACCGAGTCCACGCCTTCCACGCGTTGCGCGGCCTTCTCGACCATCTTTTTCATGACCGGGCGATAGACGTCGCCGGAAAGCTCCACGACCCCATCATTGAATTCAAATTGGACGTTGTCGAAGATGCTGTAGTAAGGCAGTTTGACGATCTGCTTACGCACCTGCTCCGCTATCCGCGCATTGTCTTCCGGCGTGGCGGCCCACAGGTTCAGAGATGACGCCAGCAACAGGGCGGCGCCCATCGCGATTGTTCGTGTCGAACGTTTCATTTTTCTTGTCCCTCTACTTCGTGCCTTATCCCACCGATTCCGAAATGTTGGATGTATGACGAAGCCTGAAGGGTACAAATCCGACGCAAAATTGTTTATGCAACTCATTTGCTTTTGCGACCAGGAACGGTTAGCATAAATCAGCGGGCGGCCGAACGCCGCCTAGTTCCCGATGTCGACCAAAACTTACTACCCGGTCCTCCGCGATGCGGACCTGTTAGAGGGCCGTTCGAAGGCCGTCGAGGTCCGCGGCAAACGGCTGATGATCGTGCGGCTCAATGGTTCGCTCCGCGCCGTCGAGAATCGCTGCAGTCATATGGGCGTGCCGTTCGAGGACGGGCCGCTTGTCGATGGCCACCTGGTCTGTCCTTGGCATTCCGCTCGGTTCTGCGCCGACTCCGGCGACCATCGCGGCGGACCTGGCTTTTGCGGGCTTGAGAGGTTTTCCGTGCGAGTATCCGACGCCGGAATCATCGAAGTCGGCTTGAAGCCGAGCGACGTAGCCCCGCATCCCCTGCTTGGCAAGCGGGCGGCCGCCGGTATCCTTGCCGCCGGCATGGCTGCTGTTGAAGCCAAAGTAAGCTAGCCCTGAAGCGATGCATTCGGCGCGCTTTCTTGACCATTTTCAGAATCCGCGAAACGTAGGCCAATTGGCCCCGCCTGCATTGCAGGTCGAAGTCTCCAACCCCGCTTGCGGCGACATCTTAGTCTTGTACGGGCTGATTGAGAACGGCCTGTTCGAACAAGTGCGCTACCAGGTGCGCGGTTGTACAGCCTCGATCGCGGCGGGTTCCGCGCTGACGGAGCTTCTGCTGCAAAAGACGCCGGCCCAAGCCGCCGCCATCAGCCGGGACGACATCGAAACCGCGCTCGGCGGGCTGCGGAATGAATCCAAGCACGTAACGGCCCTGGCGGTCGATGCCGTTAAAGCATTAGTCGCGGCGGCCAGTCAGGCACGCTAAGCTTCTCCGCCTTCGCTTGTGAAACCAACCGAGCGCGGAGGTCTTCGACCGTCGCGTTCAACAGGGGATGGCGCATGTTCGCGGCGATCTCCGCACTGGGATAAAGGACAAAGGCTCGCTCGTGCATTCTTGGATGAGGCACGGTGAGATCCGCATCGTCGGTCTGCCGGTCGCCCGCAAGCAAGATATCGATGTCGATAATTCGCGGGCCATTCCGAATCGTGCGGACGCGGCCCATCGCCGTCTCGATGCGCAGGATGCGGTCCAGCAGTTCGTGTGCGTCGAGAGACGTTTCCATCAAGACCGCGCAGTTCAGGAACCAGTCCTGATCGATATCGCCCACCGGCTCTGTACGGTAGATCGACGACACGCGCGACACGAGGCAGATTTCGTGCAGTCGAAACACCGCCTCGCGGAGGTTATCGATGGGGCTGCCCAGGTTTGAGCCAAGCCCAAGCAGAACCTCATCCATGACGCTCGACCACGACCGCGGCGTAAGGAATGCCTCGCCCCGCCAGAGCGCCCGGTTTGCGCACCTGGACCCTTACCGTTTGCACCGGATAGGCCGCCAGCAAGGCTGCGGCGACATCTTCGGCAATCGTCTCAATGAGCTTGCGCGGGCGGCCTTGGACGGTTTTTGCCGCCGTATCGCAGACTTCTCCATAGTCAATGGTCAGGGCGAAGTCATCGGCGCTGCCGGCTTGCGATAGGTCCAGTTGCAGTTCGATGTCGATCAGCACATCCTGCGCGACGTCGCGTTCCTGTTGGGGGACCCCGACATGGCAGGAGATGCGGTAATCGGGGATGAGGATCTTGTCCACTAGTCCGCCTTGGCGAAGCGTATGGCGTCCACCACTTCCAGCGCCCGCTTCACCGCCCGCACGTCGTGCACTCGAACGATCGCGGCCCCATTCATCGCGCCCACGCAAGAAGCGGCGATCGTGCCCTCAAGACGATCTTCCACCGGCAGCCGGCTCGCCAGGCCGCCGAGAAACGATTTTCGTGACGGCCCGATCAAGATGGGCGCCTTCAGTTTGCGAAACTCGTGCAGCCGTTGCAAAAGTTGGAAGCTCTGACTCGCGGTCTTGCTGAAACCGATTCCCGGATCGACGACAATCTCCTCAATCCCCTTGCTCTGAGCGGCTCCTATGCGCTCGGCGAGAAACGTCCGAACGTCGATCACGACATCGTCGTAGCCCACGTCCTGCTGCATGGTCTTTGGCGTGCCGCGCATGTGCATGATGATTGCCGCCGCGCCGTGCTGCTTGATCGTCTTCATCATGGCGGCGTCGCGCAGCCCTGTCACATCGTTCACGATGGTTGCGCCCAACTTGAGGCATTCCTCGGCCACGCCGGGCTTGTAGGTGTCGATGGAGAGCGGCACCGCGAACTCATTCGCGATCCTCTCCACAACGGGAGCCGCGCGGTCGAGTTCCTCTTGTTCCGGGACTGGATCCGATCCCGGCCGCGTGCTTTCGGCTCCAATGTCGAGAATGTCCGCGCCCTCGGCGATGAGCCGCCGCGCCAGAACCAAGGCCTGCTCCGTGGAAAGGAACTGCCCTCCGCCGGCAAAAGAATCCGGAGTGACGTTGAGCACTCCCATCACCAGCGTCCGGCCGCGGCTAACAGGTAAAACCGGCATCAAAGTACTCGGAACAACTCGATGGGCGCGAGGGACGCGATTCGCCACTTGCCCGGCGATTGTTGCGAAAGCGTCAGTTCCACCATCTGCCGTCGCGTCTCGATCTCGCCCGGGCCGGCGATGGGCGTCAGTTGCAGCAGCCAGTCTACTCTCATTTTCCTGTCGCCGGACGAATTCCCGATGGATACGATGTCGACCGATGAAGCCACCGTGCGCGCTTCGAGCAAGGCGGTAACGCTGCGGCGCAAAGCTGAAAAATCTGGAAATTGCCGCTCGTCGAAATAGCCCAGAAAACGAGCGGCGTTCCCGGCCTGCAGCGCCCGGCTGGCGTCCAAGATCACGCGCCGCGGCGCCGCGTCGTCTTGGGTCTGTGCGTAAGCGACAGCGGCCCAGGGCGCTGCCAACAGATACCGTCGAGACACCACTACGTGCGGTACTCCGCGTTAATCTTGATATACGCTTCCGTGAAATCGCAAGTCCAGAAGCGAGCGCGGCCCTTGCCCTTGCCGCGAATTCTAAACCGAACCGAGCATTCCGCCTCTTCCAGGGACTTTTGAACCTCGGCTTCGACGAAGTCGGCCCGCAATCCGCGATCGCACACTTGGAAACCGTTCAACCAGATGTCGACCTTGCGCGGGTTGAAATCGACGTCGGTCTTGCCGGCTGCCGGCAAGATGCGTCCCCAGTTTGGATCCGCGCCGGCCAGCGCTGTCTTGACCAGCGGAGAATTGGCGATCTCTCTGGCGATCTTCTTGGCGTCCTTGTCGCTCGGAGCGCCCTCCACGTCGATCGTCACCAGTTTCGTGGCGCCTTCGCCGTCTCGAACGATAGCCACCGCCAGGTCCTCGCAGACCTGCTTCAAAGCCTGCTCGAACGTCTCGCGGTCGGCCTTCTTCGGATGCACGCCCGAGGCGCCGTTGGCCAACAGATAAAGGCTGTCGTTCGTCGAGGTATCGGAATCGACGGAAATCGAGTTGAACGTATCGTCCACCGCCGCGCGGAGCATCCGTCTCAAGACGTTTGGTTTGAAGCCCGCGTCGGTGAAGACGAACCCCAGCATGGTCGCCATGTTCGGCTGAATCATGCCGGAACCCTTGGCCATTCCGGCGATTCGCACGATGCCCTCGGATGTCTCGATTTCAGCGAACGCCGTCTTGGGTACCGTGTCGGTCGTCATGATGGCGTGCGCGACGTGGTCGAAATTCTCGGGCGAAAGCTGCAGGCCCAGACCCGGTAAGGCCTTCTCAATCTTCGAAACGTCCAGCGGCTCGCCGATGACCCCTGTGGAAGCGACCAAGGCCATCTCGGTCGGTATCTCCAGCAAATTACCTACGGCGCGGGCGGTCTTTCGAGAGACCTTCTCACCGTCGGGAGTGGCGCAGTTGGCGTTGCCCGCGTTGCAGATGATGGCGCGGGCGAGCCCGCCGCTCTTCGCCAGGTGCGCCGCCGACAAGTTCACCGGAGCGGCCCGCACGGTGTTCTGCGTAAATACCGCCGCCGCCGCCGCCGGAACCTCCGACGTCATGAGCGCCAGATCGAGCTTCTCCTTTTTGCGAATGCCCGCATAGGTCGCGGCGAAATTAAAACCCTTCGGAATCCGTTGGTCCACGTGTCGATCCCCCCGCTATCCAGCCCGATCGCTCAATTTTTCACCGGCCGCCGGTCTGTACCCGTTCACGAAATCTTCAGCCGCCATGGCCCGCTTGCCTTCCAACTGGACTTCCAGCGCTTGCAGTAATCCTTCGCCGCAGCCTATCTTCAGCACGGATCCCTCCGTCGCCATCGTGGCGGGAGCGGCCTCGCCAGGGGCGGCCAAGGCCTGGTGAATGTGCAATCTCTTGCCGCGAAAGAAAGTGTAGGCGCCCGGCCACGGCGCAAAGCCGCGAACGCGATTGTAGATCTCCTGGGCCGGCAGATTCCAGTCGATGAGGCCGTCCTCGCGCGTCATGATCGGCGCATAGGTCGATGCGGCTTCGTCCTGAGGCTGCGGCGTGATCTCGTCTTTCTCCAGCCGCGCCAGAGTTTCGATGAGCAACTCCGCGCCCATCTTGGCCAGCCGATCCGCCAGTTCGGGAGCGTATTCGTCGTCGCCGATGGCGGTCTCTTTGACCCCCAAAACATCGCCGGCATCGAGTTTCTTGACGATCTGCATCGTCGAGACCCCCGTCTTCTTGTCGCCGCGAACGATTGCCCAATTGATTGGCGCCGCTCCACGCAGCCGCGGCAACAACGACGAGTGTACGTTGACGCAGCCCAGGCGCGGCAAGTCGATTACCCGTTGGGAAATGATCTGGCCGTAACCGACGACGACAATGACGTCCGGTTGCTTGTCTTTTAGCAAAGCGTAAGTTTCGTCCGTCTTCGCGCTCTCGGGTTGATAGACCTCAAGCTGCAATTCGAGAGCCGCTTGTTTCACGGGCGGGGCTGTTAGGTTGCCGCCTCTGCCGACCGGCCGATCGGGCTGGGTGAATACGGCCGCCACGTCGTAGCCCGCTTCAACCAGCGCGCGCAACGATGGAACGGCGAACGCAGGGGTCCCCATGAAGACGACCCGCAGCATCGGATTATTCCCACTCGCCTTTTTTGCGCAGCTTCTGGATCTTGCGTTGGATCAGGCTCCGCTTCAGAGCGCTCAGGTGTTGCAGAAAGAGCACGCCGTTGATGTGGTCGTTTTCGTGCAGAATGGCCCTGGCCAGCAATTCCTCGCCCTGCAGCTCATACTCGTTGCCTTCCACGTCTTTTGCCTTAGCGGTAACGCGAAACGGCCGGCGAACCTTCTCCCGGAAGCCGGGAATCGAAAGGCAGCCCTCTTCGGTCGTGACCGTCTCGTCTGAAAACTTGAGGATTTCCGGGTTGATCATGACGAGCGGGTCCGGCGCCTCGCCTTCCGGGGCGAGATCCATCACGACGATGCGCTTCATCTCGCCGATCTGCGGACCGGCG
>CAMPKL010000233.1 GCA_946887065.1 uncultured Bryobacterales bacterium | reverse complement strand
GCCGAACGTCGCGGAGTTGCGGCCCTACTATCAACGGCTGATCGACGCGTATCTGCCGTCTCAGATCCCCTGGTAGCGGCTAAGATGGGCGCTTGGCGCCTCCGGCACAGTCAAGCAAGCGTGCAGCGGCCTGGGCGGCGCTGCTGGTGATGTTCGCCGTGGTGTGGCTTCTAGCGGAAGCCCTGGTCATCTCGACGGGCTTGCTGGTTCCGGCGGATTTCGCCGATCGGCATCGTGTGTTGTTTGAGATGTTTGAACCGCACGCGGAGTGGGGCTTCCATACGCGACCGAACTTGCATGATTTTCGGGTGAAGTGGCGGGAGACGGGCGTGGAGGCGGCGTATTCGACGGACGAGTACGGCTTTCGCAATGTGGGGCGCGATTACGACGCGGCGCGTGTGGCGTTTTTGGGCGACTCGTTTACGTTTGGGGTGTGGGTGGAAGAGGGCGAGACGTTCCCTTCGCTGATTGGGAAGGCGCTGGACGTTCCCGTGCTCAACTTGGGCCAGCAGAGTTTCTACATTGAGCAGTACGCGATGGTGCTGGATTGGCTGCTGGATCGGCACGATCCTGAGGTCGTGGTTGTGGCGATTTTTCCCAATGACTTGACGGCGGAGATGACGGCGGATGATTTCGCGCATTTTTACGAACGCTTCGGCTGGGATGCTTACCGGTCGATGCCTTGGTGGGAACGCAGTATGGCCTTTAGGCTGGCGAAGTTGTTGCGTCCGAAAAGCCCCGCGCCGCCGGCACTCGACAGCGGCCGGTCGGAGCTGGGGCTGATGCTGTTTCGCGAGGCGGGCGCGCACCCGGGATACTTGAAAGACGGCATGGCGGCGCACGTTGAGCAAGTGCTGAAGGGCATGATCGAACACGCCGAAGCACAGGGCGTGGACGTGGTCGTCGCGCTGTTGCCTTCGAAGGAGTCAACCTACGTAAGCGACTACGAGAAGCTTTTCGGCGGCGACTATTTGCAGAACGAGCGCCTCGGCTACGAACAGCTCGCGGAAGCGGCGCAACAAGCGGGCGCCGCCGCGGTCGATTTGACCGGCGCCTTTCGAGAGCGTGCAAATGAGAGACTGTATTTCGAATACGACGCCCACTTCAACGTAGCGGGACAGGCGCTCGCGGCCGAAACGATTGAGCCTGCGGTCGCCGCGGCTCTAGCAGAGGAGTAAGAACAGATGAGAGCCATTCGACTCGAAGAGCCGAAGCATTTTTCGTACGTCGAGATCGACGAGCCCGGTTCGCCTGGGCCTGGACAGGTTCTGGTTGAGACGAACCGCATGGGAATCTGCGGAACGGACTACAGCGGATTCTTGGGCAAGATGCCGTTCTTCAGCTACCCGCGCGTGATTGGTCATGAGTTAGGCGTGACGGTGCTCAAGGTCGGCGAAGGGATTGAGAATGTGGCGCCGGGAGACAAGTGTTCCGTTGAGCCGTACATGAACTGCGGGCACTGCTACGCCTGCCGCAAGGGCGCCACGAACTGTTGCGAGACCCTGAAGGTCATCGGCGTGATGATCGACGGCGGGTTGTGCGAACGGTTCTTGATTCGCGCGGAGAAGTTGCATCCGTCGAAGAAGCTTTCGTTGGAACAGTTGGCGTTGGTGGAAACATTGGCGATCGGCTGCCACTGCACGGACCGCGGCCAGCCGAAGGAAGGCGATCAGGTGCTGATTATCGGCGCCGGACCCATTGGGTTGGCGACGCTGGAGTTTACGCGGCTGACCGGCGCCCGCGTGACGGTGATGGACGTGGTCGAGTCGCGGCTGGAATTTTGCAAGAAGCAGTACGGCGTGGAGCACACGCTGTTGGCCAAGGGCGACGCATCGGACCTGCAGCGGATCAACGAATTGACCGGCGGCGAACGCTATGCGGTGGTGACCGATGCGACGGGCGTCAAGAAGTCGATGTGCGACTCGCTGCATTACGTGGCGCAGACCGGCGTATTGGTTTATGTGGGCATCACGACGCAGGAGTTGGCCTTCGAGCAGCGGTTCATGCACCGGCCCGAGATGACGATCAAAGCATCGCGAAATGCGGTGCCGGAAAACTTCACGCGCATCATCGACTTGATCGAGAACGGCGTGATCGATACGGATCCGTGGATTACCCATCGGACGTCGTTCGACGATGTGGTGGGCGAGTTTGAGACTTTCACGCGTCCGGAGTCCGGCGTGCTGAAGGCGATGATCGAGGTGAGCGGGTAACGGCCCGAGCGAAAGCGTAGCCGAGTCCGGCGCAGCCGGCGCCGGCGAGGATGTCGAGCCCGTGGTGGTAACGGGTGTAAAGGCAAGCGGCCGCCATTCCAACGGCGAGAAAGAGGCAGAGTTTGCCGGCGCGGGGATGGTTCGGCAATAGGCCGAAGCTCATGCCGAACGTTCCGGCGACGTGTCCGCTGGGGAAGCAGGCGCCCGAGACCGCTCCGTGGGCGATGATCGTCTCGATCCAGGGCGTGAAGAGAATGCCTCGGAACGGGGTGAGACCGGCCATGAGTTCGGGCGTTTCCCAAGGTCCGCGCGCGGGCAAGTAGGGATACCAGACGAAAGCGAATAGAAACGAGGCGGTCACCGAGGTGATGGCAAGTTCGAAGCCGGGGGCGGGCGGATTCTTGGACAGCGGTATCCCGGCGTACGCGTAGCAGCCGCCGCCGAGGACGACCAAGTAATACGAAAAGTAGAAGAAGTGCATGATTTCGTCTTGCGGCATACCCACGAAGGGGTTGAGCAAGACGCCGGGCGAGCCGCCGAAAAGCGCTTTGTCCGCGGCGAAGAGATAGGGCTCGAACCAGTAAGGATTGCCGGGCCACAGGGCGTTGACGAAGTAGCGGACCTCTTCGAAATAGAAGATGACCAGCCCCAGCGGATACATGTGCCGCAGAAACCGCAGGGACTGGCGCAAGACGGTCCAGGAGAGGGTTTCCCCGGGCTTACGGCGTTCCCAAGCAGCGCCGCGAGCGGGCAGCCAGAGGATGAAGGCGATGATGCCGATATGCGCCGCGAGCAGTTCGACTGGGCGGCGGACGGTGGCAAAAGTCAACGCGATGAAGAGCGCGACGAAGGCTGTATAGCCGACGAGAAGGCGGTCGAGCGGAGTGAGGCGATCGGTCACAACGAGGGAGAGCGGAAGGGCATTCTGCTTCGTTGTTGATGATAGGACGTCAAGCTGACGCGGTCGTGACAGCGTCGGTGTGAACTTTAAAGCTCTTGAGCAGGTTCGGGCCGAAGGTGTTGCTGATGGCGACATCCGCGGCGTCGCGGCCCGTCGCCATGAGGATGCGGCCGATGCGCGGCACGTTGTTGCGCGGATCAAATGTGTGCCAGCGGCCGCCGAGGTAGGCTTCGAACCAGGCGGCGAAGTCCATAGGGCCGGCCGGCGGAACGCCAATGTCCCCGAGATAGCCGGTGCAATAGCGGGCGGGGATGTTCATGCAGCGGCAGAAAGTGATCGCCAAATGAGTGTAGTCACGACAGACGCCGGTGGCTTGGTTGAAAGCTCCGCATGCGGTCCTTCCGGAGTTGGCGTTCTGGTAGTTGAACGCGACATGGTTGTGGACGTAGTCGCAGATGGCTTGCACGCGTGCCCATCCGGTGGGGGCTAGTCCGAAGAGCGCCCACGCGGTTTCAGATAGGAAGTCGGTTTCGCAGTAGCGGCTGCCGAGCAGATAAACGAGCGTCTCGGACGGAAGATCTTCGACTTCGTGTTGGATGGCGGAGCGGTCTTGGGCTTCGACCAGTCCGCTGTCATTGATCAGCGCGTCGGTGGAGATAGTAATTTCTCCGGGCGGCGCGACGATGCGGCTGCAAAGATTGCCGAAACTGTCGTGATAGCTTGAGACCGGCGTGTAGGGATTCGTGGTGATCTGGTCGGGAATGACCAGGTCGTGCGCGCGGCTCGGATGGACATTGAGCATCAACAGCATCGGCGTGGGCTGGGGACACTGGTAGATTAGTTCGTAGCCGAGACGGATTTGCAACGGGGAGACCTCAAGTTCAGCCGATGACCAACAGTTTCGTGGATCGCGGCGGTGCGGGATGTGTTGCATGGAGAGCGCGCGTTCTACTGGCTGTCGGTCAACTCTTGAAGTTCTTCGTCCGCATAGGTCTCTTCAAACTGTTCGGGTTCAAACCAGGCGACGGCCTCGCCGCGAATCTCAAGTATCTCGAGCCTGGGCCACAACAGCATCCCGGCAGCGATCGCTTGGCGTAGGCTGGGGGCGGCGGCATCCGTGGGCCGGTCCTCTTCGTACCAGCGGTACATGGCATCTTCATCCAAGAAAAGCAGGGCGAACCTCGGCTCGGCACGGCGCTCCTCGGGCTTCGTGGGCGCCACGGCCCCCCGGGCGATGGGGTCCTTCTTGGCATGTTTCGTCACTTTGAACCGCGACGCACCGCGGCGGCGAGTTGCTCCTTATTCATCTTGCTGCGGCCGGCAATCCCGAGCTGCTTGGCGCGGTTGTAAAGTTCGTCTTTGGACCGCGATTCAAGAGACGTATTCGGGTTGCCGGTGCCCTGCGTCCGCTCGTTGGGAGTTCGACCTTCTTTGCGCCGCTGTTTGTTGACGACGCGGGCGGCGATCTCCTTGGCTCGGTCCGCTGAGCGGCCATGATCTAACGCGCTCTGTTTGACCTCTTCGTACTGCCTTTCGTCCTTGTCGCTCCATGCGTCTGGCATGATCTCACCTCCGTTTTAGGTTGCGTCGAGTTCGTCGGCTGCGTAGTGGTTGGGGATGTCGGATTCGCGCAGGTGCTCAACCGGCTTGCCTTGCAGCATGACGACCTGAAACTGCGGCCATTTCAATCGGGCGGCTTCAATCGCGGTCCGCAAACTGGATCCGGCGGCGTCCGTGGACTCGCCTTCCTCGTACCAGCGGAACTTGGAATCGGTATCCAAATAAAGGGCCGGACGACGCGGCGTCACGCTTTCCCCGGACTCTTCGCCGTGCAGCGGAAAGATCGCTTCCTGGGCGATGATCTTGTCGGTGGCGTGTTGCGGACGCATCAAGATGTGGATTCACGGCGAAGCGATTGTGTTGCAGGGGTTGTTGGCGGTCTCCCGCGCACTAGGGGCGTAGGGAGAGTGCGAACTCAAGGCGCGTCAGCGAACCCCGATACAGGGCCAGGATGTCGAAGGCGAGGGGATTGCGAGTAGAGGGAATGACGGGGACCAGTTCGTCGCCCCTGATGAGAAAGACGCAATGACCCAAGGCGGGCAGGACGGCGACGCGGTCCTCCAGGTCCGTGAATTGAGCGATGAGAAGGTAGGTGGATCCCATCTCAAACCGCGGGGCTCCATCAGCGCTGTGCTTGAGTGATATCCCGTCGACACTCACCGTTCCGCCGGGCATGCCCAACAGAAATTCCTGCGGCGCCAGTGGGAGCAAAGAGGGCGGGAGCTGAAACGAACTCAGAGGGCGCTTGGCCATGCGCGAAGACCGGTGGGTTAGGCGGTCTTTTTGTCGGACGATGAAGCGATTCGTGCGGAACTTGTACCAGGTTGTAATCCGTGCGTAATCGCCGTCATACAGTACGACGTCGCGGCCGGCGGCGGTGGCGATGATTATGTCGTAGTTATCGACCGCGACATCCAGCGAACGGATAAAGCCTGGCTCGGTGATGGTGAGGCCGAGATCGATCTTTTCCAAGCCTTGTTCTTTGGCTTCGCGGATTTGGCGTTGGAGGTCGGACTCGGGCGGTTCAGCTGCCTGCTGCCCATGGAGATCGTTCAGCCCTGCTAGGGCGATTCCGAGAACGAGGGCCGAGACCGGTTTGAGCAAGCGGCACACGCAAAGCCTGGAAGGAGCTTAGCGATGGAGGGGTCGTGGGTCAAGACGCGGCGCCGCTCCGGCGGCATGGACCAGGGGCTTGCGCCGCCTGCTCGGGTTGGGCGACGTCGTGATGGAGGGGCTTAGGAAAGTTGGAACAACAACCAGCCCAAGAGAGCTCCGCCGATGACGAGATAGGCGGAGTTGATCTTCAGAAAGAACACCGCGACGGCGGCCGCAACGGCGATCACTCCGGCTTGCCAGGTAATCAGCGTGGAGCGGCCGAGTTCCACGACCACGGCGGCCATCAGGCCAAGGGCGGCGGCATTGACGGCGTCGAGGAATGCGGCGGACCAATGCGACTTGCGAAGTTGCGGGATGATCGGGTTGAGGATTGCGACGAAGACGAACGACGGCAGGAAGATTCCCAAGGTGGAAACGCCGGCGCCGGGCCAGCCTAACAGCACGTAGCCGATGAAGGTGGCGGTGGTGAGGACCGGGCCGGGCGTGAACTGGCCAACCGCGATCGCGTCTGCCAGTTGCTGTTGCGT
>CAMPKL010000232.1 GCA_946887065.1 uncultured Bryobacterales bacterium | reverse complement strand
GGCAATAGACGAGACGGTAGGTCTGCACGAAGTCCATCCCGCCATGCCCGGAGCCTTGCGCTCTTTGTTCCAAAGCGCGCCAGAGCGGATGCTCGAATTGCTCAGCGTAGTTGGCGATGAGATCTTCCCATTCGTGCTCGGGGCTTTTGCCGTCAAGGTACACGCGGGCGTCGGGGTACTTCTCGACGATCCCCTTGGAGCCCTGAATGGTGAAATCGCGGCTGTAGGGCCGGGCGGTATTGGTGTCGTGCGTAAGCACAATGGTTTCACCCGCGCGTGTGCGTAGGAGCGAGGTGACGACGTCGCTGAGGGCGAAGTCGAGCCTGGCCTGCGGACTGTCGGCGCCGAACTCAGCGACGGCGTACTCGTGCAACCCCTGCGTCTTCGAACCGATCGAAACCATGTGGTCAAACTGGTTGCCGCGGTTGATGTTGAGGCACTGCGCCACGGGGCCTAGGCCGTGCGTCGGATAGAGGTCGCCGTTGCGCCGTATGGAGTGGTCGAGGCGCCACAGCTTCCGGCCCTCGCGTTGGCTGAACTTGCCGGCGCGAAGATCGTGCAAGTAGCCGCAACGGGCATGCACGAGTTCGCCCAGAATGTTCTGGCGGACCATGTTGAGGACCATCAACTCGACGCGGTCGTAGTTGCAGTTCTCCAACTGCACGCAATAACAGCCGGTTCGCTCGGCGGTCTCGACGAGTTCCCAGCATTCGTCGAGCGTGACGGCGATCGGCACTTCGCTGACGGCGTGTTTGCCGGCGTTCATCGCTTCGACGGAGATCTGTGTGTGCCACTCCCATGGGGTCGCGGTGAAGACGAGGTCGAGATCTTCGCGTTCGCACAGGCGTTTGTAGTCGGTTTCGCCGCGCGTGTAGAGCTCGGGAGACGGGCGGCCCGAGTCGGTCACCATCTTTTGCGCCAATGCCGCGTTGTCTTCGACGATGTCGCAAATAGCGGGTACCTCGACGCCTTCGAGCTTCAAGAAATTGGCGAGATCGCCGCGGCCTCGTCCGCCGGCGCCGACGATGCCGATGCGCACGACGTCGAGCGGCGCCGCAGTCTTTTGCGCGGAAGCAGCAGCGGCCAAGGAGAGGCCCGCGCCGACGGCGGAAAGGAACTGTCTACGGTTCGACGTAGGGTGCATGATTCGTTCTCGCTAGGCCATCTTGAAGCCCCAGATCCAGCCGACGTCGTCGCAACAGAACATGTAGCCGTCGTGCAGCGCGGCGCCGTGGATGACGGGTGAGTCATCGGGAAGCTGTATCTTTTCGGTGATGCGGCCGGTCTTGCCGTCGAGGCGGTAGAAGGCATTGAGGTTGGAGTCGGCGTTCCACAGCGTTTCGCGATTCTCGTCCCAGCTGAGCCCGTGGGTGCGATTGCCGGGTAAGGGCCACGCATCTTGGACCACCCAGGTCTTCTTGTCGATAACGAAGAGTTGCCGGGCGGGCGGGACGGCGATGTACAGCAGCCCGTCTTTGGCGACGATGCCGTGGGCGCCCGTGCCGCCCATGCCTTGCTTGGAGTCGAGGGGCAACTGGCCGTAGGGGAGTTGGGCGCCGGCGCGCGAGGCGCCGCCGCCCTGGCTTGCAGGTTCCGGATAGGCGGGCTTCAGCTTGCTGCTGCGCCCGGGTGCGTCGCCTTTCATCTGGAAGATACGACCGGCGCCGGGCGTCCAGTATTTGGCGATAGTCTTTCCGCTGTGCGAGTCGCAGGCGACGATCATGTTGCCGTAGGTGGAGCCGATCCACATCACGCCGTCTTCGTCGACGGTGAGGCCGCTCGCGGCGTCGACATCGGCTTGAAATTCGCGGATGAGCTTGCCGTCCTTGGGGTCGACCAGGGACATCCAGTTTTCGGGACCTTGGTCGAGAACCCACAACCCATTGGATTGGATGTCCAGAGCGTTGGGCTTGGCGTGCGGGGACTTGTAGAGGATTTCCCACTTGGGCGCCGGACGCGATTTGACGCTGCTGACGTCGACTCGTGCGGCGAAGGCGCTTGGGGCGATCAGGGTGGTTGCGGACAGGGCAAGAAATTCTCGTCGTTTCATGCTGGCGGTCTCCTCGGCAAACGGTGCTGGCAGGATTGTAGCGCGGCCCGCGGGGGAGCGGCGATCGCTTGCGGCTCAGCTGCGACGGTCGATGGGCATTGAACTGGTAGGCCCAGGGCGGGATGAAGTGTTCTAATGATGGGCTGTGCGGCTCGCTACTTGGAACGTGAATGGTCTTCGTGCACGGATGGATTTCGTCCTCCATTGGTTGGAGGCGCGTAAGCCCGATGTGGTCGGATTGCAGGAGTTGAAGCTCGACGATGAGCAGTTTCCGCATCTCGCGTTCGAGGCGGCCGGGTACAAAACCGTGACACACGGGCAAAAGGCTTGGAATGGGGTGGCGATCCTGAGCCGAGCAGAGTGCAGCGCTTGTGAGCGCGGTCTGCCGGGCGAGGAAGAGTTCGGCTCGCGACTCATTACGGCTGAGGTCGAGGGCGTAAACTTCACCACGGTTTACGTGCCCAACGGAAAGTCGGTCGCGCACGAAGATTACCCGAAAAAGCTGGCCTGGTTGGAATCGCTGCGGTCGCATCTGGCGAGCACGCTGGACGCACAAAAACCGGCGCTGCTATGCGGCGATTTCAATATTTGCCCGACCCCGCTCGATTCGTGGAATGAAAAGGCCCTGAAGGGGAAGATCTTCCACACGGACGCGGAACGCGAGCGTTTCCGTAAGATCCTTGAGTGCGGTTATCTGGACGTTTACAGGGAAAGGAATCCGGATGGACGGGCGTTTTCGTGGTGGGATTACCGGGGTGGGGCATTCCACCGCGGAATGGGTTTGCGGATTGATTTTCTGTTGGCGACCGCCCCGCTGCTAGCACGCGTCAAAAGCGTGGAGATCGACAGAGAATACCGGAAGAAAAAGGGTGAGCTGACGGCGTCGGATCATGCACCGGTCATGATGGATATCGACTGAGCCACTCAGGTCTTGTCGGCGATTAAGAACAAGTAAAGCAGAGGCAGGTAGATGACGGAGAAGCGCAAGAGTATCCGTGCATTTTGCTCTGTGCGGCGCCGCGCCATCTTGATGCCGGCGGCGAGGTAGGTGCAGCCGAGGATGATGGCGGCGATGCCGTAAACTGGGCCGGCAAGCCCGAGGATCCAAGGCGCGGCGCTAACGGGAATTAGGTTAAAGCCGTAGAGCACGACATGGCGGCCGGTGCTTGCGCCGTCCTTTTCGACGACGGGCAGCATTTGTACGCCGGCTCGTCGATACTCCTCGCGGTAGAGCCAGCCGATGGCGTAGAAGTGCGGGAACTGCCACAGGAAGAGAATGAAGAAGAGCACCCACGCTTCGAGGCCGAGCGCGTTGCGGGCGGCGGCCCAGCCAAGCAGCAAGGGCGCAGCGCCGGGCACGGCGCCGACAAAAGTAGCCAGCGGGGAGCGGGTCTTGAGGGGCGTGTAGACGGCGACGTAGCTGAACACGGTGAGCGCCCCGATCACGGCCGAGAGCCAATTGACGGCGGCGGCCAAGTAAATCACGCCGCCGACCGAAACCGTCAGCCCGAACCACAGCGAACCGTTGGCGCTGATGCGTCCGGAGGGCAGTGGGCGATTCTCGGTCCTGGTCATCCGCGCGTCGAGATCGCGCTCCCACCATTGATTCAGTGCGCCGCAGCCGCCGGCCAGCAGTGCGGTTGCGAGAACGGTATGGATCAACTGGATGACGTGGAGCTGAGAGGCGCCGACATAGAAGCCGACCATGGTTGACATCAGAATCAACCAGACGACGTTCGGCTTCGTCAGCTCGAAATAATCCCAGATCGCCAACGGTGCAGCGACAGGACTTGGCGAAGCTGCCTCGGGTTCCACTCTCATCTAGGCGGCTCTAACAGCTAGTTGCCGAAAGTGAACTCGGCCGGGGCGTTTTCGCCGGCGGCCACCGTGAACTGAAATTCCTGCGGTTCAAAGCGCTCGTGGACCGCCCGCAGGGTGTATTCGCCCGGGGGCAAGCCCGTGATGGAGAAGGCGCCATTCTCGTCGGTGACGGCGAAGAACGGGTGCTCCACGACATTGACGTATGCCCGCATCCAGGGGTGGATGTTGCACTTCACCGGAATCATGAACTCGGGCTTGGAGAAGGTTTCCTCGATAGCCCCGGCTCCGGCCGCCTGCGACTTGTTCCACTCGACGTTGTCGTCCGGCAGGGGATGCACGTTGTGCAACGTCGGGTCGCTGTTGGTGACCTCGAGCGGCTGACCGACTTGCAGGCCGACTACGTGCGGAACGTAGGTGCAGCCTTGCTGGTCGATGTGGACCGGCGTCGAGGGAGCCTCGAAGGTCTTGCCCTCTAGCCCGGCCGTCACGACGACGAAGACGTTCTTCAGGGTGCCGTTGGGATTGACGACGACGGTTTCCGGATAGACCGGGCCGTCCTGAGTTTCTTTACATTCCACGTCGCCGCCCATGTTGATCGGCACGAGCTTGGGCGCCTCACCGGCGAATTTAACCGTGCCGGCGACGGATGCCGCGACGGCGGGGTCGACCTGATAGGTCTCCTGGGGCGTGGTTGCGGGCGCGGCGGCCTCGTCTGCGCCCCCGCCGCAAGCGGCGAGAAGGAGCAAAGAAAGGACAACGGGTGCGGCAGCACTGCGGATTCGATAGGTCATGACGGGATCTTCTCCATTGTACCTTCCCGGCTGGAGGTCTGGCTGCGAACTAAAGATGGGGAAATCGCGCCAGGAACTCGTCCGCGCGGGCCAGGTCTTCGGGGGTGTCGACGCTGAGGCCGAGGTGGTCGTGGGTCTCGATGACGCGGATGCGGCGGCCGTTTTCGAGTACACGGAGTTGCTCGAGACCTTCGATCTGTTCAAGGCGGGCCGGCGGCATCCGCGAGTACTCGGTGAGGAAGGCCTTGGTGTAGGCGTAAAGGCCGATGTGTTCGAAGGCCGGAGGATCGGAGGCCGCGTTTCTGGGGAAGGGAATCAGAGAGCGTGAGAAGTAGAGCGCGAAGCCGGCTTGGTCGGCGACGACTTTAACGACGTTGGGGTCCTGGAGGTCGCGGTCGTTGTCAATGGGCCGCATGAGAGTGCTCATCTCGACGCCGGACTCGGCATGGAAGGGCTGGACGAGCTGATCGATGACGCGCGGCGAGATGAAGGGTTCGTCGCCCTGGATGTTGACGACGACGTCGGCGTCGGCGTCGGCGGTCGCCTCGGCGACGCGATCCGTGCCGGAGCGATGAGTTGGGGACGTCATCACGGCTTTGCCGCCGAAGGCGCTGACGGCGTCGAAGATGCGGGCGTCGTCGGTGGCGACCAAGAGGCCGGTCAGCAGCGTTGACTTGGCGGCGCGTTCGTAGACGTGTTGGATCATGGGACGGCCGCCGATGAGGGCCAGGGGCTTGCCTTCGAGGCGGACGGAATGGAACCGAGCCGGGATGACGCCAATAACGTTCATTCGGGAAATGGGGCTGGAAGACGCGTGCTACGCTGGCGCTTTCAGGTTGCTCATTCTCCCATGTCCGGCGAGGCATTCGAAAGGTTGATCGAGATCATGGCTCGCTTGCGCGCGCCGGGGGGCTGTCCGTGGGACCGCAAGCAGACCCTGGAGAGTTTGCGGCCTTATTTGGTCGAGGAAACTTACGAGGCGCTGGACGCGATCGACCGCAAGGACTGGGATCATCTGGCCGAAGAACTTGGGGACGTTCTGCTGCAGATCGTTTTTCAGGCCGAGATTGCTCGCGAGGCGGGACTGTTTGACATCAATGACGTGATCGGGTCGATAACCGAGAAGTTGGTCCGGCGGCACCCGCATGTTTTCGGCGAAGACGCGGTCGAAACCGCAGACCAAGTCGTGGAGCGCTGGGAGGAGATTAAGGCCCAGGAGAAGGCTGCGAAGGGAAAACAAGAGATGGCGGGGCTGCTGGAGCCGATTCCGCGCAGCCAGCCGGCGTTGCTGGAGGCTTTCGAGGTGGGCAAGAAGGCAGCCAAGACCGGCTTCGACTGGGAGCGGCTCGAAGATGTCATGAAGAAACTGGATGAGGAGATGGCTGAGATCGCGGCGGCGGCTGAGTCGGGAAACGCCGATCATCTCGAAGATGAAGTCGGCGATCTGCTTTTCATGGCCGTGAACGTCGCGCGCTACCTGAAGGTGCACCCGGAGATTGCGCTGCGCCGGGCGAACGCGAAGTTCCGGAGCCGGTTCGCGCATATCGAACGCAGCCTCGCCGCCCAGAATCGAACGCTGGACGGGGCGTCTCTGGACGAGATGGAGGCGCTTTGGCAGCAAGCGAAGGGCGACTGATCTTCAGAAAGCCTTCCCCGG
>CAMPKL010000231.1 GCA_946887065.1 uncultured Bryobacterales bacterium | reverse complement strand
GTCCCCGAAGGTGCTGACGCTCCAAGACAAGATTGGTTAATCGAACAGTTCACATGGAAACCTCGCGAGTTCAATATCTAGGTACGGGCCGCCGCAAGTCGGCGGGCGCCCGTGTGTCGCTGCGGCCCGGCTCCGGCAAGTTCGAAGTCAACAAACGAGGATTGACGGATTACTTTCCGCTGCGGGAACAGCAGGCTTGCGTGAACCAGCCGCTGCAGTCGACGGAGACGGTCGGCAAGTTCGACATCTACGTGTTGACGCATGGCGGCGGAGTCAGCGGTCAATCGGAAGCTGTCCGGCTAGGCATTGCCCGGGCTTTGCTGACGTTCAACCTTGAGTTGCGTCCGGCGCTGAAGAAAGACGGCTACTTGACTCGCGACCCGCGCAAGCACGAACGGAAAAAGTACGGCCGTCCAGGCGCCCGCAAACGGTTCCAGTTCTCGAAGCGCTAATTTTCGCGGCTGCCGGAGCGGCAGCCGATCCATCCACGGACGTCGCCAAATCCCGCTTGGACAGGCGACGTTTCGTTTGTGTTCTCCGCGCTGTTGCGCGGGGGGCGAGCAACCAGGCAAGGAGGACCCATGCCGCAAGTAACAATGAAAGAATTGCTCGAATCAGGCGTTCACTTCGGGCACCAGACCAGGCGCTGGAATCCGCAGATGAAGGAATACATCTTCGGCGAACGCAACGGCATCCACATCGTCGACTTACAGAAGACGCTGAAGATGTTCAAAGAAGCGCTGCGCTTCATCGGCGAGGCCGCCCACGAGGGCAAGAGCGTGCTGTTTGTCGGCACCAAACGCCAGGCGCAGGAGGCGGTCAAGGAAGAGGCCGAGCGCTGCAAGCAGTACTACGTAAACCACCGCTGGCTTGGCGGACTGCTCACCAACTGGAGTACCGCGCAGAAGTCGATCGAGCGCTTGAAGGAACTGGATCGCTGGGCGACTGAGGAACAGTACGCCGGCCGCTCTAAGAAGGAAGTCTCCCGGCTGGAACGTGAGCGGAAACATCTCACGCAGAATCTGGCGGGGTTGAAGGACATTCCTGGGCTGCCCGACATTCTCTTCATCGTCGACTCCAGAAAAGAAGAAATCGCGGTGGCCGAAGCGAACAGGCTGAACATCCCTGTTGTGGCGATCGTCGATACGAACTGCGATCCAGGCCCGGTGAATTACGTGATCCCCGGCAACGATGACGCTTTACGCGCCATTAAGCTATTCGCCAGCAAGGTTGCGGACGCGGTCATCGAGGCCTCAACCCTAGCGACCGAGGGCGCTTTCGTCGCCGGCGGCGTGCCGGTCGTCAGTGCCGCGGACGGCGAGTACGCGGTGGTGACCGAGGACGGCATGATCGTCACGGAGAAGGGCGTAGTGAATCCCGACAACATGGCTTCGCAGTTCTAGTTCAACGAACTGAATTGGTTATAAGAGCGTGAGATCAGCGGGCGGATGCGTCCGCCCGCTGACTGCGCCGGTTTTACGGGCGAGAGACGGAAAGCAAGAAGGTGGACCATGGCGGACATTTCTGCAAAGTTAGTCAAAGAGCTTCGCGATCGCACCGCGGCCGGCTTCATGGAGTGCAAAAAGGCGCTCACCGAGGCGGGCGGCGACATCGATAAGGCTGAAATCGTGCTGCGTAAGCAAGGCATCGCCATCGCCCAGAAGAAAGCGGACCGCGAAGCTAACGAAGGACTCATCGAAGCCTACATTCACGCCGGCGGAAAGTTGGGCGTGTTAGTCGAATTGAACTGCGAGTCGGACTTTGTCGCTCGTACCGACGCCTTCATCCAGCTGGCAAAAGATATCGCCATGCATGTGGCGGCCACGGACCCGCGTTTCGTGCGCCGCGAGGAAGTCGATGAAGCCGCGGTTGCGCAGGAGAGGGAAGTGCAGCGCGCTCGCGCTCTCGCCGAAGGCAAGCCGGAGCAGATCGTCGATAAGATCGTCGAGGGCCGCATGGGCAAGTTCTACGAAGAGGTCGTGCTCTTGGAGCAGCCCTTCGTTAAGGACCCCTCGGTTTCCGTGCAGGAGCTGATTACCGGGGCCATCGCCAAGCTCGGCGAGAACATCACCGTGGGGCGCATCGCGCGTTTCAAGATCGGCGAGTGATAACCTTGTGTCCGCGGCAATAGGCTTGCGGTGAAACGGGTATGTTTCTGAAAGCCGCGGGCCTCGAGTCCGCGGCTTTTCACTTTTATGGCTGGATACAAGCGCATTCTCCTCAAAATCAGCGGCGAGGCCTTGGGCGGCTCGGCGGGATTCGGGATCGATCCGGCGCGGTCGCGCGAGATCGTCGCGGAGATCGTTGACGTGGTCAAGAGCGGGGTTCAGGTCGGCCTGGTGGTCGGCGGCGGCAACTTTTTTCGCGGCGTCAATGGGGGCGAGTCGGGCATTGATCGAACGACGTTGGACTCCATGGGAATGTTGGCGACGGTGATTAACGCTCTGGCCGTTGCGGACCTGATTCGCGCGGCCGGCAGCGAAGCCCTGGTGCATAGCGCTGTCGGTATGGAACCGCTGGCGTCGCGCTACAACAAGCGCAAGGCGGTGGCGGCGCTGAAGTCGGGCAAGGTGGTGGTTTTCGCGGCCGGCACGGGAAACCCCTACTTTTCCACCGATACGGCCGCGGGGCTTCGGGCGATCGAGACGGGCGCCGAGATCATGCTGAAGGCTACCAAAGTAGACGGCGTGTACGACAAGGACCCCATGCGTCATGAAGATGCGCGGCGGTATGAGAAAATATCGTACTCGGAGGTTCTCAATCAGGGTCTGGGCGTGATGGATCTGACTGCCGTCTCGCTTTGCCAGGAGAACCGAATGCCGGTGTTGGTCTTCAATCTCAATGAGCCCGGAGCCCTGCGCCGAGCCGTCGAGAAAGAAGCGGTTGGGACTTTTGTTTCGTGAGGGAGTTAGGCATGGCAAGCATACACGGCGATACGGTTGCGGAGATCGAAAGCATAGCGAAGGAGAAGATGGCCAAGACCATCGAGGATCTACGCCGGGAGATGGCGTCGATTCGCACCGGACGCGCATCCGTCCACGTTCTCGATTCCGTGAAGGCCGATTATTACGGGACGCTGACGCCGATCAGTCAGATGGCTACGATTAGTACGCCGGAGCCCAGTCTGATCACGGTGCAGCCCTGGGATACCACGCAGATTGCGGTGATTGAGAAGGCGATCATGTCCGCCGGTCTAGGCCTGAATCCAGGCAACGACGGCAGGCTGATCCGTCTCCCCGTGCCGCCGCTCACTGAAGAGCGGCGCAAGGAACTGGTCAAACAACTCCATCACGTGACCGAGATGCACCGCGTCGGCGTGCGCAACTTGCGCCGCGACGCGAACGACGCGCTGAAGAAACTCGAAAAGGACAAGTCCATTTCCGAAGATCAAAGCCGCGACGCGCATGACGTGGTGCAGAAGCTTACGGATGAGACGATCAAGGGTCTCGACGAGGCATCATCCGCCAAAGAGAAAGACATCATGGAGATCGGCTAGGGTCCTAGCGTTTCTGCGCTGCGAGAATCTTGTTGCGCAACTCCACCCATTCCGCCGCGGCTTGATCGAGGGAAGGCATCGGGGCGATGCCCAGGGCTTCGGCCTTGGCATTGGAGAGGCTTGCGTGCTGAGGCCTTTTGGCCGGCGTGGGGTAGTCCACGTGTCCGACTGGCGAGATGAGTTCCCGCGGTAGGCCTGCCGCAGCCGCGATTTTGCGGGCCCATTCGTACCAAGAGACGGTTTCGCCGCCGCCGAGGTGATAAAGGCCTGGCGCCGCCTTCTCAAGCAAATCAGCGGAACGGGACGCCAGCGCGGGCGCGTACGTCGGCGTGGCGAAGTAATCGTTGACGATACGCAGCGGATCGCCGGCGGACGTTCGCTTGTAGATCAACTCCGGGAAGTTGCCGTGGCGCGTGACGACGCCCGCGGGTCCGAAAACTCCGGCGACTCGAACGATGTAAACGCTGTCGCAATAGGCGCGGGCGAAGTGCTCTCCGGCGAGTTTGGAAACGCCGTATGCGGAGGGCGGCGCAGGCGGATCATCTTCCACGTAGGGCTCGTCACTGCGGCCGTCGAACACGTGGTCGGTGGAGTAGTGGAACAACGTTGAGCCGGCGCGTTGGCAGACTTGGGCGAGCCCGCGCACGGCGAAGCCGTTGACGGCCATCGCTTTTTCGGGTTCGCTCTCGGCGAGATCGACCTTGTTGTAGGCGGCGCAGTTGATGGTCCAGCGCGGGCTGTGGCGCTGGACCATGGCATCGACTTCCGCGGCCGCCGTGATGTCGACGTCACGACTCCCGGCAGCGATGACCGAATAGCCGCGACCCTCCAACTCGCGAACCATTTCCATGCCGAGCTGTCCGCCGGCTCCGAGTACGAATGCGTCCAACGAAGTTCTCCTGTGTCGTGCTTGAAGAGCGAGTTTAGCAATGCGGGCCTCACGCGGCGCGGCCACGAGGGCGGCGAGTTCTTGATATCCTCGTGGGTTGAGCCAAGAGGCTCGAAAAGAGAAGCGAGGCAGATGGCAAAGATCGTAACTTTCGGTGAAATCATGCTGCGGCTGGCGCCGCCGGCGTTGGAGCGTCCGCTGCAGTCGCCGCTGTTTGTGGCGACGTTCGGAGGAGGCGAGGCGAACGTGGCCGTTTCGACCTCGAACTACGGCATCGCGTCGTCGTTCGTGACGGCTCTGCCGGCGAATCATGACATCGTCGATGCCTGTTTGCGGGAGTTGCGCGGCTTCGGCGTAGATGTCAGCCAGGTGCTGCGCACTAAGGGCGGGCGATTGGGCGTTTACTTCCTGGAAACGGGCGCGAATCAGCGAGCGTCGAAGGTCATCTACGACCGCGCGGATTCATCGATCGCACTAGCCAAGCCCGGCGACTTTAACTGGGACGCGATTTTCGATGGAGCTACGTGGTTCCACATCACGGGCATAACGCCGGCGATTAGCCAGGGCGGCGCGGATCTGTCGATGGAAGCGGTGCAGAAGGCTAAAGCGAAGGGCATGACCGTGTCGTGCGATTACAACTTCCGCAAGAAGCTTTGGAGGTACGGCAAGACCGCCCAAGAAGTGATGCGAGAGTTGGTGAAGTTCGTCGACGTCGGCATAGCCAACGAAGAGGATTGCCAGGAGTCGTTGGGCGTCTCGGTGGATGTCGACGTTCATTCAGGCGAACTGGATACGACGAAGTACGAAGCTCTGGCCGAAAAGATGCTCAAAGAGTTTCCGAATTTGAAGATGCAGGCGATCACGCTGCGCGAATCGGTGAGCGCATCTCACAACGGCTGGTCGGCGTGTCTACATAACGGCAAGAAGTTCTATTTGTCGAAGAAGTACCAGATTACGAATATCGTCGACCGCGTCGGCGGAGGCGATTCGTTCTCGGGCGGTCTGTTGGGCGGTTTGCATCTCTATCCGGAAGATCCGCAGTCAGCCTTGGAGTTTGCAGTGGCCGCATCGTGTCTGAAGCACTCGATCCCGGGCGACTACAACCGGGTCTCGAAAGCGGATGTCGAGGGACTCATGAAAGGCGGGGGCTCCGGCCGCGTCCAACGCTAGCGGCCCGATGTTAGACGCAGGGTATCCCAGGAGGAAGGTGATGGCTTCGACTTCGAATGATGTCTCCAGCGTGTCGCGCGGCCAACTGACGGCGGCGGGCCGCCCGAGCGACGTCTACGGCGTGGAGAACTGGGGGTCCGATTACTTCTTCGTGTCGGAGGCCGGCAATCTGGCCGTGTCTCCTTTGCGAATTCCCGAACAGAGCGCGGATCTTTTTGCCGTCGTTCAACAGCTTGTCGAAGAGCGCAATCCCACTCCTTTTCTATTGCGGTTTCCGCAGATTCTCGACGATCGCTTGGCGCTCATCCATCGCGCGTTTCGCACCGCGATCAAGGAGTTTGAATACCCCGAGCGGCACCTCGGACTCTATCCGATCAAGGTGAATCAAAAAGTCGAGGTCGTGAGACGTTTGGTCGAATCGGGCCGGCGTTACGACTACGGTCTCGAGGTCGGCAGCAAGGGCGAATTGCTGGTGGCTCTGGGGATGCCGCTCAGCGATCAAGCGCTGATCGTTTGCAACGGTATGAAGGACTCGTTGTTCCTCCGGCTGGCGTTGTTGGCCGAGAAGCTGGGCAAGCGCGTGCTCATCGTCGTCGAAGATCCGGCGGAGATGATCGAGGCATTGGACCTCGCTGAGAAGTTAGGCGTTACCGCCAAGCTTGGTGTTCGCGTGAAGCTATATTCGCGCGGCAGCGGCAAGTGGGAAGAATCGGGCGGCGAGTTCGCCAAATTCGGCATGAGCGCGCTCATGCTGGTTCGGACCCTGGAATTGTTG
>CAMPKL010000230.1 GCA_946887065.1 uncultured Bryobacterales bacterium | reverse complement strand
ATCCGCCCCGGCCACGCAGTCCAGCCCGCTCCTCAATGATTTGAACGCCTGAACTAAACCTTACAGGCGTACGATAAAAGTCATTGATGACAAAGGCCTCAATTAAGCCTTGTTGCTCCCTTGGCAACATGGCGATCGTACCGCTCAACGAAGCGAAAACGCCGCCCCGGTCAGCGCTCGCCGTCAGCAGAACCCGGCTCTGCAAGCGTTCCGCCAGCGCCAAGTTCGCCAGTGACGATGCTGGTTGATCCAACTCCAATGCGCCGCCCATTCCGTCGATGACGATCAGGTCCGCCTCCGCCGATAACCTCTCATAGGCCGCCGCAACCTGCTCGTCTAGAGCGTCCAGGATCGGCGAGAAATCGGCGCCCTCGACCTTTCTCCATGGCTTCCCGCCCGCGAGTATCTCGTAGCCGCCGCCTGGCGCCGGCACGCAACGCAGCGGATTCATGTCCGTGGCTGCCGCCACCCCGCAAGCCTCAGCCTGCCGGGCTTGGTCCAAAGCAATGGACCCGCCCGACGCGCAACGCGCAGCCTCGGCCGAAAAGCTCAGCGCCTGGAACGGCAGCACCTTGACGCCTCGCCGGTGCAGGAGCCGGCAGATTGCCGTGCTGATCCAAGTCTTGCCGCTGCGCGCCGTCGTCCCGGCCACCATCAACGAAGGGGTCCGCCGTCCGAGGCTGCGGCGAGTCTTGCGCCACAGCGAGCCAAACAAAGTTTGCTGTTTCATCGATTCCTGTTTGCGGGGTAATGGGCGAAGGTATCAAGCGCGATGAAACGCGGTCAAGCGGCGGCCAGCGACAGACGGAACCGCCAGCGTAGAATAGAGATCCTAACGTGTGGGCTGCATCTCCGCAGCTGCCGAAAAAGCACGCATTCGGCCAACGCGCACGCCATAATGCCCCAATTGTCAAAACCGCGTCGGCTGATTTGGCTCCTGTTCGTAGTCGCGTCGACTGGCTGGTACCTGGACACCGCCATACTTGACGCCTTGTCGTACATCGGGCCTGGACTCAGCGATTTCCGGATCTATCACGATGCTTCCCGCGCACTGCTTCAGGGCAAGTCTCCTTTCAGCATTGCTGGTTACATCTATCCGCCGGTGCTTTCGTTCTTGCTGCTCCCGACGGCGCTGCTCGACTATGAAGCCGCGCGGCTCTTGTGGTTTTGGATCAATCAGGTCTGTCTGCTGACCAGCGGCGTTCTAATTTGGAAGGCCGCCGGCGGAGATCGTACCGCTACGCTCGTCACCGTCTCCGTGTGGGCTTTCGGCGGCGCCGCCCTCAACAATCTGGCTTTAGGGCAGGTGAACCCGGTTCTGCTCCTTCTGCTCTCCACCGCGTGGTACTTCACATCCCGCCGATCGCGGGTTGGAGCGACCGCGCTCGGACTGGCGGCCGCCATCAAGCTCTGGCCGGGCGCGATGCTGCTCTACTATTCGCCTTCCCGAGACTGGAAGGGCATGGGTGTGGGGCTGCTCACTTTCTTTACGTTCGCGGCATTACCTTGGATGGGCTTGCGATATTTCGTACCGCCGCCTCACGCGCCAGCCATGTCGAATGCTTGGATGGGTACACCGGCGTTTTTCAATTTCTCCCTTCCCGCAGTGGCTCTTCGGATACTGGATCCTCCTACTACCGGGCAGAGACTGCCGTTTAACTGGGAGTTCGGCCTCGCTCTCCAGGAGATGCACTTGCGCCCAGCGCACGCGGCCGCCTCGGTCGGCCTGGGATGCTTGATCTACATCGCAGGAGTGATCTTACTCTTCTGGTCAAGCCGAGGGCGAAAAGATCGCCGGATGCAGCCGCTGTGGCTAGCGGCTTTGACGAGCCTCGCTTTAGTCTGCGCGCCAGTTGCTTGGTCGCACTACCAGTTGCTGCAATACCCCGGCGCAGCGTACTTGCTGGCGAGTTTCCTGCGGCAAGGCAGGTCCGTCGCTGCCCTCTTCGTAGCGGCAGCGTTTCTGGGCGTAAACCAAATTCCGTCCCTAGGTCTGCAGATCTATCTTGGCTTCTACGGCTGGACAATGGGTAACCCCGCTGCGCTATGGCTATTTTCCTCGATGGCGTCGTTTTGCGGCCTTCTCTTCATCGGCGTCTGCCTCCGGGAATGCCGCCGCGTTAGCGGCCATTCCGACACGGAGCACTAAGCAAAAGCGCTGGCTAGTATTAAGCCGAACCCCTCGTGGAGCGAGATTCCGAACGGGTCGACCCTAGTGGCGTTATGGAAGCACCCACTGTAGTTATGATGTCCAGTCTGCCGGCGGCGGCAATCTGCAAGGCGCTCCTCGCCCCGTTTCTGGCGCGGTTCACGAAGCCAGTTCCATTACCGCGTTGAACTCGTCTTCAGTCACCGGCGCAACCGACAACCGGCCTTGGCGGACGAGCTTCATGTTCTTCAGCCGTTTATCGGCTTTCATCTGGGCCAGCGTCACCGGCTTCTTCAGAGCCTTCACCGGCTTGAGGTCCACGACGGACCAGCGCTCGTCGTCGGTGGTGGGATCTTGATACGCGGCCTTGGCGACCTTGGCTATGCCTACGATCTCCAAGCCTTCGTTCGAATGGTAAAAGAGCACCTGATCGCCCTTGGCCATCGCCCGCAGGTTGTTGCGCGCCTCGTGGCTGCGCACGCCGTCCCAGGTTGTTCCCTTGTCCTTAACGAACTGCTCCCACGAGTACTTGAAAGGTTCCGATTTGACGAGCCAGTACTGCATACGTCCGCTCAGTTTAGCCGCTTCGATGCTATCCTTCCCACGGGAGATTAAAACATAATCGCCATGACACGTCGTCAATTCGCCACACTCGCCGCAGCCGCTCCGGCCGCTATCTCGTCCCTCTCCGGCGCCCCTCGCACTTCGGTCGGCGTGGGCAGCGCCTCCTATCACTACCGCGCGAGCATGGAGCGCCAACGCGGCGAAACGCCGATCACCGATCCGCTACGTTTGGCCGTCTACTGCGCGGAACTCGGCGCCGGGGGCATCCAAGCTACGCTGCCCGACGCTGACGGCGGCTATGCCCGCAAGGTCGGCGATCTGCTGCGAAAGAACGGCATGTACTTCGAGGCGTCGGCGCAACTACCCCGTGGCGAGTCCGATTTAGATTCTTTCCAGGACATGGTGCGCGCCGCCGACCAAGCCGGAGCCACCGTCATACGAACCGTGTTGTTCTCTGGCCGGCGCTACGAAGCCTTTACGGACTTGCAGCAATTTCAGGAGGCGCGCCAGGCCGCCTGGAAATCCGTCACGCTCGCGGAACCCATCTTGCGCAAACGCAAGATGAAGCTCGCCATCGAAAACCACAAAGACCTGCGCAGCGAAGATCTGCTGCAACTCATCGACCGCATACAGAGCGAGTACATCGGCGTCTGCGTCGATCTCGGCAACAACTACGCGCTGATGGAAGACCCGGTCTCCATCACCCGAGCCTTTTCCAAGTTCGCCTACTCGTGCCACATCAAAGACCATATCCTTAAGTCGTACAACAAGGGATTTCTGCTCTTTGACGCGAAGCTCGGAACCGGCGTCATCAATTTGCGCCAAGTCGTCTCGACGTTGCGCCAGGCGCAGCCCAATCTCAAGTTCTCGCTCGAGACGATGACCCGCGATGCGCTGGAAGTCCCCTATCTCGAAGACGCCTACTGGACGACGATGGGGACCGATATCCCCGGACAAGACGTCGTGCGCACCAGCAAGCTCGTTGAAGAAACAGAGCCGAAGGACGAGTTGCCGCGAATCAGCGCTCTCTCGCCCGAAGAATACATCAAGCTCGAAGACGACAACGTCCGCGGCGGTTTGGCGTATGCCGCCGATACGCTCGGGTTGTAGTCATTCCGCTTTGGCTTCGTCGCCGCGCAGAAGACGCCCGAACTGATTGCCGCCGGTTTCGCCGTGCCACCACATGCCTGAGTAGTGGTCGCGGTAGAAGACCACGCGCGCGGTGAACGTCCCCACGCCCGGAATGTCGGCATCCGTCAGCGTCACCACGGGCGTATCTCCCGCCCACATCAACTTCACAGGCACCGGCACCGTCACGTCCCGCTCGCCGTATTGAATGCGCGTGGTGAAGGTCCAGATATCGCCGGCAACGTGGTTGACGCTCTTGACTTCATAGCGCTCAGGACGCAGCTGCGCATCGTCGCCGCGTCCCGTCACAGTGAAGTTGCCGACAAGAACGACGTCGGTCATCGACTCTTGAAATTCCTTCTCGAGCCGGGCCTGCTCATCGGCGCTCGGCGGCTCGCTGCCGCAGGCGCTTAATCCTACGGCCAGCATGAATAATGCCCACAAAATCAGTCGGCTCATGGCCAACATGCTAGCTGACTGCTGCGGCACAATGGGGCGATGCAAGTGCTGTTCGTCATACTCGCCGCTCTTTCCGGAATGTTGGTGCCCGTGCAAGCCGGTATCAACGCCACCTTGCGCGGCTTCCTCCCGCACCCTGTCTTTGCGGCAATCGCGAACTTCGTGATCGGCTTAATAATCTTGTTGATGGCCGTGCTGACGATGCAGGCCGGTCCGCCGTCGCTTCAAACGCTGAGCAAAATTCCCTGGTGGTGTTGGGCGGGCGGCTCTATGGGCGCCTGCTTGGTACTGGCCGGCATCGTTCTTTCGCACCGGCTTGGCGCCTCGACGTTCGTCGCTTGCATCATTTTGGGCCAGTTAAGCGCCTCGGTAATCTGTGACCACTACGGCCTGGTCGGATTCCCCGTGCACCACGTCAATCTGCAGCGCATCCTCGGGCTCGGACTGCTGGCCGGCGGCGTTGTCCTCATCCGAACTTCTTAGATCTTCAGCAGACGTTTCAGCGTGGCGACCAATTGCGTGCGCGGCACTTCTTGTTGCCCGAAGCGAGCTTCTTTCCACTCTTCGTGGTCAGTGACGGCTTCGGCCTGTTCGCGGCCGACTTCCATCTCTTTGACGGTGACCACGCCGCGTGCCGCTTCGTCTCCGCCCATGATCAGCACGTAAGGAATCTCCAATCGATCGGCGCGCTGCAGTTGCTTGCCGAGCTTCTTAGGCCGCCCGACGTGAATTTCGGTGCGGATGCCGGCGCGGCGCAACTCGTGAGTCAGCGCCAAGTACTCGCCGGTCAGCGACTCGTCCATCGTCGTGACCAGCACTTGCGCCATCGTCTTGAACGTCCTTACACGCTTTAAGTGAATCAGCGCGGCCAACAGCCTGTCCACGCCCATCGAGGCGCCCGTAGCCGGCACCGCCGGCCCCCCGAAACGCGTCACGAGATTGTCGTAACGGCCCCCGGCGAAAATCGAACCGAACTCCGGCGCGTCGGTGAGGTTCGCCTCGAAAACCGGGCCAGTGTAATAGGCCAGGCCGCGGGCGATGCTCAAGTCCAGCATGACGCGGTCGCTGGCGTAGCCCAACATTTCGAGATGGTTTGAGATGGCCTCGATCTCGTCGATTTCGGTCTCGGCGCCTGCGACCAAGGCGAAGAGCGCACGCAGTTTGATAATGACCTTCGCGCGCGTCTCACCCTTCGTCCCAAGGAACTCAACGATGCGGCCGATTTGACTGTCATCGAGTCCCAGGCCGCGAATCGGCGCCCCGGATTCATCCTTGTAGCCAGACCCGAGCTCAAGCTTCACTTTGTCGAGCCCGATCTTGTCGAGCTTGTCGAGCACGCGGAACACTTCCGTCCCCTGGTCGCCCTCGATGCCCGCATAGGCCAGCAACAGGTTGAGGATCTTGCGGCTTGAAAAGCGCACGATGTAGCCGCCGACATTGAGCGCCTCTAGCGTGTCGCACATGGCGGCCATAATCTCGACGTCGGCGATCTCCGATGGCGCCCCGACTGAGTCAATGTCGAACTGCGTGAACTGCCGGAAGCGTCCCGGCGCAGGCTTATCGGCGCGCCACACGGGCGAAACCTGATAGCGCCGAAACGGCAACGGCAAATCGTGCTGCGAAACCACCCGCGACAGCGGCACCGTCAGATCGAAGCGTAGACCCAGCGCTTCCTCTTCCGGGTTCGTGACGCGGAACAAACCCTGTTGCGCCTCCTCGCCCGCCGACCCCGACAGCACGTCCAAAAACTCAACAGCAGGCGTCTCGATCGGCGAGAAACCGTACCGCTCATAGACGCCGCGTATCGTGTCGATCATCCACTGCCGCTGGATCATTTCTTCGGGCAGCAAATCTCGTAAACCGCGCGACAACCGCGCCTCAATTTTGTTCGCCATGAAACCGCCAGCGTAGCATGGAGGTTCGTTCAAGCCTGTCCACCGGAGCGTGCAAATTAGCTTCGGGAATTGGCCGACGGGTCCCCGCTTGACACGCCATGCTACAACTGAACTATAAGATCCCTGGCTGGACCGAGCACGG
>CAMPKL010000229.1 GCA_946887065.1 uncultured Bryobacterales bacterium | reverse complement strand
AGCTGCGAAAGCAAGCGCTCAATTACCTGCGTATCGGAATGGCCTCCGATAAAGCACTCGTCGGCAAGAATACGCTGTTGCAACGGTATCGACGTGTGGATTCCCTCGACCACAAAGACGTCTAGCGCTCGACGCATGCGAGCCATGGAGTCTGTTCGATTCGGCCCATGCACGATGAGCTTAGCGACCAAAGAGTCGTAATAAGGCGGTACGAACCAGTCTGAATATGCTGCAGAATCCACTCTAACGCCGATCCCTCCCGGAGGGATGAATCGAGTGATGAGTCCGGCCGAAGGGGCGAATGTGTCCGGGTTCTCCGCGTTAATTCGACACTCAATCGCGTGGCCCTTGATCTCGATCGCTCCGGGCAGAATATCTTCGATGCGAGCGCCGGAAGCGAGCAGCAATTGGCTCTTCACTAGGTCAATGCCCGTCACCATCTCCGTTACGGGATGTTCCACTTGGATGCGGGCATTCAGTTCGATGAAATGGAGGTCGCCCCTCTCATCCATTAAGAACTCAACGGTTCCGGCGTTGGAATAAGCAATGGCGGATAGCGCCCCTTCAATCGTCTTGCCGATCCTATCTCGCAGCTCGGGGCTGACCCGGCTGGAGGGAGCTTCCTCCAACAGTTTCTGATGGCGGCGTTGGACGGAACACTCGCGCTCACCCAGAGAGACGACGCGGCCGTAACTGTCGCCGAGAACCTGAAACTCGATATGGCGCGGGCGATCAATAAACTTCTCGATGTAGACGTCAGCGCAACTAAAACTCGCGGCAGCCTCGGTCTGCGCCTGATTGTAAGCGGATTCAAGATCCTTACTTTGCCGCACGACACGCATGCCGCGGCCGCCTCCGCCGGCGGCCGCCTTGATGATCAGCGGATAGCCGATCTCTTCCGCCGCCTTCTTCGCATCGTCTAAAGAATCGACGGCTTCTTCGGTTCCTGGAAGGATGGGGACGCCGGCGTCGCGCATCGCACGCCGGGCGCGGGCTTTGTCCCCCATCAGGCGAATCGCTTGGGAGGGCGGTCCGATGAATGCCAATCCGGAGACTTCGCAAACTTCGGCGAAGGCGGCGTTCTCGGCCAAAAAGCCGTATCCAGGATGGATCGCATCGGCGCCGGTGATCTCCGCTGCACTAATAACGGCCGGAACGTTGAGATAACTGTCAGCCGCCTTGGCAGGCCCAATGCACAGCGCTTCGTCGGCATGGCGCACATGCAGGGCGCTTCGATCGGCTTCGGAGTAGATGGCGACCGTACGAATGCCGAGGTCCTTGCAGGCGGCTATGACTCGAACGGCGATCTCGCCGCGGTTGGCTATGAGGACTTTCTCAAACATGAACGATGGAGGGTTCCCTAGGAGGGACGAATACCGAATAGCGCCTGTCCGTACTCGATTGGTTCGCCGTTAGCCACAAATCGCTTGGCGACGACGCCGGACACTTCGACTTCTATCTCGTTCATTAGCTTCATCGCTTCGATGATGCAAAGCGTCTCGCCCTTTTCCACCGCGTCGCCGATGTCCACAAAGGGAGGTGAACCGGGCGATGCAGATTCGTAGAAGGTTCCGACCATCGGCGATTTCACCATGACGAGATCGTCGTCAGCAGGAGACCCCGCTTCGGCGGCGGTTCCGCCCGGATTACCGGCTCGCAGAACGCCCTGAGCAGAGGCGGCGACGCCGGTCATGCCGGACGTTACGACGACGTAGGGCGGAGTCTCATCGGCGCCGGCAGCCTTGCGCCGAATCCTGATTCTTTCGTCGCCGTCTTGGACTTCCACTTCCGTGACGTCGCTGTCGGCGATTAGATCAAGCAATTCTTTGATGTGGTCGAGATTCATCTTGGAAACAAGCTATTCAAGGCGACGATTCTAGAGGACTCTCAGTTCACGACTGGTGGGAGTCAGTGACTCGCATCCATGGGGTCCGACGACGACAACATCCTCGATTCGGACTCCGCCAATCCCTTCGAGATAAACGCCAGGCTCTATCGTGATCACCATTCCTGTCTTCAGGCGAGTCGAAACAGCGCCGGCGATCCGCGGCGCTTCGTGGACCTCCAGGCCCAAACCATGCCCCGTAGAATGTACAAAATATCGATCCAAGCTAAATTTTTTCAGCACTTTCCGCGCGGCTCGATCGACTGTAGAGCAGGCCACCCCAGCTCGAACCGAATCAATCGCCGCTTGTTGCGCCTCGCGTACGGCAGCGACAAGCTTAAGCTGGTCCGGTGAGGGGCGCCCCAGCGCAATCATGCGTGTCATGTCGCTCGCGTAACCGTCGAGTATAGCACCGTGATCGACGACGACCAGGCTATTACGCTGTAGCTTGACGGGCCTCGGGGCGGCATGCGGCCGAGCCCCATGAGGACCGGAGGCGACGATCGATGGGAAGGACGCGCCTTCCGCGCCACGCCGTCGCATCTCGTATTCCAACTCGCCGGCGAGACGCATTTCCGACCAGGACAATCTAAGCCGTCCGACGACGGATTCAAATACTTCCGAGTTCAGCAGAGCGGACTTCCTCAAACAATCGATCTCTTCGGCCGATTTCACCGCGCGTAGGATTTCAACGACACCATCGAATGGATGGATCTTCTTTCGGATGTCGCGCAATCGTTCATACGCGGCAAGCGAAAGGCGGTTGCGTTCCACACCAATCCGCAGCAGCCCCCGATTCCGCACCTCGTCAAGGAGGGCGGCAAAAGAGTCCGTTGGCGACACGCGGACCTCGACGCCACATGTCTGCTCGTGGGCCTGCTCATCGTAGCGGCCGTCAACGAATAACGTTACCCGTCCCCGTTCGACCAGGAGATGGCCGGCGGAGCCCGTGAATCCGGTGAGATAGCGAATATTCGGGAGGGCGCAGACGTAGAAAGCGTCAATTTCTTCCCGGAACACGTTGCCGCCGAGGCGAACCAGCCTTGCGCCTGGGACAGTCACGGCGCGGGGGACAGCTTGACCGAGATTCCTGCGGCATTAGCCGTGATCTCGACCGGACCACCATCGCGCTCGGTTTCGACAACAATTCGCACCAGCGCCGGCTCATAGCTGTTTTGGGCCGCGCGTAGTTGGCGTATCAGCGGATGGGGGCTGATTCGGGAGAGTTCGGACGGCGACACACGCAGTTCGGCGTCCTCGACGTCAACCACGAGCCGATCGGGGTTCGTCACCCAGAACGAGCGATACTGCGGCTGACCCTTCACCCGTGCGAGGATCTCGATCGCCTGCCCCCAGGGAACGAGTTCCAGGGCTGTGACGGTGTGGGCCGGCGCGGCGCCGAATTCGCCTTCTGCGCGCTCCTGCACCTCAGGCGCGGGAGAGACAATCGCCGGTTCGGACGAGTCCGGCGT
Organism: uncultured Bryobacterales bacterium; assembly: GCA_946887065.1. The sequence goes on along the minus strand of CAMPKL010000229.1, from coordinate 3,022 downwards.
TTCCTCGATCGAGTGCTCGCCGGGAAAAACGGGGGCCGACGCGACGGCGACTGGTTCCACGGCTGCAGCCTGCGGACGGGCGGGAACGGACGGGCGCTCGTAAGTGGCGACCAGCGGCTCATCATCAGCCGGCGGTTCCCTGAAAACGCCCAACACTTGAGCAGCGATAATCGCGCCGCCAATCGTCACTAAGGCGAACGCCAAGACCATCTCCCGTTTGGTTAGGAATCTCGACGGAGCTCCGTTTGCATCGAGTGCCGGCGGCAGAAGATCGCTCGATCCCGCGCGACCTTTTAGCAAATTGATCCGGATCATTGTTCTTCCAGCCCTTGCAATGCAAGTCCAGCCGCGACGGCGAGCGAGGAGCGATGTTCCGCGACAACTCGCCCTGGACCCGCGCCGGGGGAATAACTCACTCGCAAGAACGCATCGAATTCTTCGACGGGTTTACCCGTCCGCGCCTGAATCGCCTGCTTCAATTCCGGCGCCGAAGCCGGACCGCCGGAAACCAGAATGCGCGACAGCTGTGCCGGCCGCGATCGCAATTCGATCTGATCCCAGTGCAGGTCCAGGGCGCCGATCACTCGCTCGGGAACCGACCGGACGCTCGCAGGCCACGCTACGTTGATCACGACGTCACGCCCGTAGATCGGAACTTCGCCGCGCATCAGCACGAGAGAGGCGCGCCGCGCTCCCACATGCAACAGCAGAGCGACATCCTGCGCGTCCGGCTCATAGCTAAAACCGTAGGCGTTGGCCAGGGCGCAACTCTGCGCCTGAATAAGCGTCGGCGTCTTAGAAGAGAGCCTTACTGTTTCCCGAATCCAGTCGATACTCTCGGCTGGCGCCGCAACCCACACGAAACCGCCCGGAACGTCCTGGTAGCCGCTGCTGGCAGAGTCGGGAGGGTAGGAAATCGTTTCCGCAATGCGGCTTCTTGCCAGAGCGGGCAAATCTATGCGCTCCGATTCGCTGGCCTCCTCGGCTTGGCAGAACACGCGCTCACCGGAGACCGCAGCGGCAACGCGCTGATCCGAGACGGAATAGTCATTCCAGAGCGACTTCAGAGCGCGGGCTACGGAGATGCCGTCCGTGAGGACTCCTTCGGTGGCGACGCCAGGAGGCGTAGAGGCCAAGGCCGCTTGGCGCAGTACTACGCCCTCAGGGCGCCGCTCAAGCGCCACGACCTTGATCATCGTCGCACCCACATCGAGACCTGTCATCCTGACGCTGCGGCCCAACTTCGGCAGCATTTTTCTCCGAGGCGAGGTCCCGCCCTCTTGTTCCTCGGCTACGTCGTCAAATAGAGAATTCATGGGCGATTAAGATTCGGCAAGCAAAGACTCTTACCGAGGCATGTTACTGACCATGTCCTCCGCAAGCAGGCGCGCCCGATCGGAGAGACTCCGTGCCAATTCCAAGTCGCTGCGCCGCGCTTCCTCAACTTGTACAAGAAAGGATCGGACCCGCTCAATCGCGGACCGCTGCGGCTCTCTGAGAGGGCGCTTTTGGAGCAAATCGAGGCTGGCGCGAGCAGCAAGTACGTTCTGGGTGATCACCCGATTATATTCTCGCCTTTGATCGGCAGTAAGGAGACGTCCCAACTGCGGCACCGCGGGCGTTGGGGCAGGCGTCTCCACGGCAACCGGCGTCTGCGCGGAAGGTGGGGGCTCTTGCGGGGAATCAGGCGGAGGTTGTGGACCCACTATCGGTGTCGTCGTCGGACGAGGCGGGATCGCCGCCTCCGGAACCGGTTGCGGGGGCAACAGTTCCGCTTGCGTCTGAGGAACGGATACTGGTCCAGTGATCGTCGGAGCCGGAATGACGGGGACAGTCGTTGGCGGGGACGCATCCGCCCGGCGCCTAGCGCACGAACTCAGCAAGACCAGGCAAACAGCGATCACAAGCAACGCACAGCGCTGTCGATCACGCGATCCGTGCGGCATTACTAGCTGTACTCCGGAGGCGGCGCCAAGCCGTCGTCTTGCCTAGGATTCGGCGTCGCCCCGATCACTCGGGCGGTAGGCATAAGGATCCGAAACTCCGTACCCTGACTTACTTCGCTGACCACGTCGATTGTACCACCGTGCAGTTGGACGACCTGGAAGGTCATGGCCAGGCCAATACCCGATCCCTTCCCGCCTTTGGTGCTGAAGTAAAGTTGGAATATTTGCGGACGTATGTCCTCGGGAATTCCGGCGCCGGTGTCTTTGATTCGTATGATCCAGCCGTCGTCCGTTCCTTCCAAGCCTAACTCAAGCGTGCCGCCGGAAGAACTCGCCTGCAGGCCGTTCACGACGACGTTGAGCAGGGCCTGCTTCAAAAGGTCTCGATCGCCGCGTACCACCACGCCGTCCGCAGGCTCGCAAAGGACTTCAATCCCCTGCGCCTGCGCGTCGAGCCGGACCAGATCGGCCAACTCAGCGACAAGCCGCCCCAAATCGAACTCCTCGACGTTGAGTTCGACTGGCCGTGTGAAGTCCAAGAAGGACTTTACAACCCTGTCCAGCCGTTGGATCTCCCTGGAAATCACCTCGATCTCATCCGCGCCCGCGGAGTCATGCATTAACTTCTGCTTCAACACTTCCAAATGGAGCGCGATTGAATTCAGCGGATTCTTGATCTCGTGGGCGGCGCCGCTGGTCAGACGGCTAATCGCGGCCATCCGCGTGGAAAGATCAAGCTGTAGCTCAATCTGCTTCCGGGGATCGGCTTCCCGCAGCGTGACCAGCGAGCCCAATCGCTCATGCGTCACGAAATCCTCAATCAACTCGACCGAAGCAAGCAGGTTTCTTGGGGTGTCGTCGCCTCGGCCGTCAAGGCGCACGGGACGATCTTTCGTCTGCCGTCTCAGACGCACCGCACTTTGAACGAGGGCGCCGAGCTGTGATGAGTCCGGGAATACCTCTTCCAGCTTCTTGCCCATGAGTTCCCAGCGGCCGGCGCCAACAAGTCGCTCCGCCGCGCCGCCGGCCATCACGAGCTTGTCGTCGGGACCAAACAGCAGCACGGCCTCTTGCAA
>CAMPKL010000228.1 GCA_946887065.1 uncultured Bryobacterales bacterium | reverse complement strand
GAGTTTTTCATCAGCACCGGAATAAAAACTTTCGGCCGGGAATCGAAGTCGATGCCCCGAAAGTCGCGCTGCGATACGCCGACGATCTCGAAGGGATATTGATTGATCAAGATTTTCTGCCCTATAGCCGCGGGGTCGCCGGCGTAACGATCCCGCCAGAACTCGTAAGCCAAGACAGCCACCGGATGCGCATCAATCGTCTCGTTGTCGCTTGGCAGCAGAACACGGCCGGCCGCAGCGCCTACTCCCAGCGCCCGGAAGTAATTGCCTGTGACCAGCACCACGTCCGCCTGCTCCGCCTCGCCCGCCGTACCCACGGCCATCGACATGGTGTAACGGCCGAACAACTCCTCGAAAATGTCTCCGGTTTGCTTCTCGAGATCCTCATACCAGGGGTAAGACCAAGCAGCGGCGCCGTTGTTGGATCCGACCCAGACGCCTTCCCATTCCAACAGCGCCAACCGATGGGGATCCTTAACCGGCAACTGGCGCAGAGTGACTTGGTCGAGCAGCGTGAAGATCGCCGCGCTCGACCCAATGCCCAAGGCCAACGTGAGAATCGCCGTTGCCGCGAAGCCCGGCGACTTGCGAAGGGTTCGAAAAGCGTAGCGGAAATCCATCATGAACCCCATGAAAGCACGTTGATCGCCGTTCACAACTCGTTGATGCTTCTAGCCCAATACGAAGGGCTCGCTCCGCATGTGGGACACGCCCAGTCCGATTCTGGTACGCGTTACCAAGAACCCAACGGCGCCAGCTTTATCTTGACCGTCGCCGTCTCCTCACGCCGCACCTCGACGCTGGTACGATATCCCGCCAGCCGTTGCCTATCCAGCGGGTCGGCCAAGTTCCAATCGGCGTCGCGTGGCAAGGCATAGACATCGTAGCGCCCCGGACCAACCTGGGCGCTGAATCCGCCCGCTTCGTCCGCAGTCGCGTCAGACAAATCATTGGGCAGCACCGGATTCTGCGGCAGCAAGTAGACTTGGGCGTCCTTGAGCGGCAGATCGTCCGGGGTTGTAACGGAGCCTTCCACTGTGCCCGAGTCGTAGGCGACAACCACCTCCGTGTGATGCGAGCCGCCGTCGCTGACCACCATGCGGCCATTCAGCAGCGGGCGTCCATCAACTAATACGGAGGCCAGGTATCCTTCGCGAGGAATGCCGCGAACCCGCAGCGCGTAAGGGCCAGGCGACAACTGCATCTGAAGTTCTGTGGTGTTCGGGTCAGGGCGGGGAAGCCGGTCACTGGACCCCATGCTGCGCGCCAGCTTAGGCCCGAGGTATTCGAACACCACCGCTGGCGGCCCTATGCCGCGTTGCTGCGCAATTAGATCCAGCTGCGGAGGATTGAGATGCTTCTTCGTGATCGTCATCTGCGCGCCTTCGCTCAGGTACACCACCGCGCGTGTCGTCTGACCGCCTCCGAGCGAGACTTCCGCCAGCCCCGTTGTCCGAGCCCGCTGATTACGTGCAGCCAGAACATAGGCCCCCGGGGCCAGTCCCTGCAGGAAGAAGGAGCCGTCTTCGGCGGTCGCCAGCTCATACACAGGGGCGAAGAATTCGCCTGTGCGGCGGTAGAGGCCCACTGCGCAAGCGCCGCAACCCGAAACCTGACCGGCCAATGCTGTCTGGCCCGGATCAGCTGCCCGAAAATCGATGTTTTCGACTTGCTCGCCGGCTCGGAGACGCAGCGTCCCAAGAGTTCCTTGCCCGATCGGCTCGGGATAAAGCAAAGGCGTTGCAGTTAGCCGCTCGACTCCTTCAGGCGACGGCGCCGCGGTCGGCTCAAGCGCCAACAGATAGTTGCCCGCCCGTAACCCATGCAAACGGAAGCGCCCCAGGTCATCGACTGTGACGTCCTCGCGCTCGTCGAGAGTGGGCACATTGCCGAGCCGGTCCGGCTGCTCCCACAAGGAGATCCTTGCTCCTTGCAGCGGCGCGCCGTCCGGACGCACCGCCGTCCCTGCAATCACAGACTCAGGCGTGAGGCGGAAGAGTAACTCTTGCGCTCCTCCGCCCGCGGCGAGTTGCAGGCGTCGCTCCTCGGAGTGGAACCCAGGCTTGCTAACAAGCATCCCGTAGGTCCCCGTCGGAACGCCCGCCAGTCGAAACCGTCCGTCGGGACCCGTCCAGGTCTTCTCCATCGATGTCGTTCGCACCACTACCAAGGCGTTTACTAGCGGCGCGCCATCCGCAGCCGACACCACGCGTCCGGTCAAGGCGGTGCTGTCCTGCGCCCAAACGGCCGAGGCGACGAGGCACAAAATGGTGATGCGCAACATCATGGCTTGGCCGTAAGTACGATTTCGGTTCGGTCGCCGGCGGCGATCGGAAAAGCTTTTGCCGCCGATCCGGCGGCCTTCCACGCTTGATCACTCCGCGGGTCGACGGAGGGGTCGGCCCAGGCGCAAATCTGATAATCGCCAGGCAACAGCTTCGGGAAGCCGTACTGTCCCGTAGTGTCGGTTTGAAGTGAGATCACCTTGCCGGCTGCATCCCGCAGAGCAACCACGAAGGGGCCATTCGGTGCATCTTCAGACGGCGGACGCACGTTTCCGCGAACCTCGCCGAACGCGCCCGAGAGCACGATTTCCGTACGCAGCGTTTCGCCTTCTGAGAACGTGAACTCGGTCTGACTAGTAATGAAGTAGTCGTTGCTGGCCGCTTCGAGACGGTAGCGACCCGGCAGCAAGGCGGCTCGCTCTATAGTCGGGTTTTCAACAAGTCTTCCGCCATTGAACCTCCCAAAGGGTCCTTGGAATCGCCCGTTGCCGCCAAAGCGCAACGTGTCGGGTGTTCCTCCGTCGAGCGGCACTAGAGTGAGGTTAGTCCGTCGCGGTTCCATGTCTTCGAACCGGATGCGTCCCGAGAACGAAGCGCCCGATCGCGCCACGAGCCGCAAATCGGTCATGTTGCCGTCGATACGGTAGCGACCCAACGTCACAACGCGGCCAGGCCCAAGCCGCCGGCCGCCTCCGCCGTCGATGATCTCGGCTGTCAGCACATACTCCCCGGGCGTGAGTTGCCCGGTAAGGCGCGGCTCCCCTTCGTTTTCTGTATCGACCTGAATACTGGCCAACGGCCTGGGCTGCTGACCGCCGCCCACATTGGCGGCCAGGATTCGAACGACTTCACCGCCTTCCAAATTCAGCCCGTCGATGACGCCTCCGATGCGGACCGGTTCCTCCTTGACGCTCATGGCGATGTACAGGGGCGAGCTCGACTCGCCCAACTCGACGGCGACGTCTAACGGTTCGGTCGAATAGATCTCCGCCAACAACCGGGCCGGGCGGATCTCAAGCTGATAGCTTCCCGGCATGACGCCGTAGAACCGGAAGTATCCTCGGTCGTCTGTCGAATTCATCGGCTGGCGGAAGCGTCCTCGCAGGCCGCGCAGATCCGGTTCGGGACTCTCCCCGGTCTTGGTCAACTCAACGGCGACATCCGAGAGAGGTTCGCCGAATGGGTTGGTGACAAAGCCTTCAACGACCGAAGCCTTGGCCACCACGAACTCGGCCTCGCCGCACGAGCCGTTAGCCGGGCAGCTGCGGGCGAGGGTTGGCGAAGCGGATCCCCCTGCTTCTAGAGTGAAGTAGCCGGGATGCGAAACGCTAAACTCGACGCGCCCCTCCGGTAAGCCTTCGAGAAAATAGGCCCCCTGCGCGTCGGCCTGGCCCGACGCGATGGTCCGCGCGAGCGTGCCGCTGGCCGCGACGACCCAAGCGCCGGCGGCGGGTACTCGCTCTCCGTCGGCGAGCGCGAGCACACGGCCGGACAACGTGCTCTGAGCGAGCGCGGCGCCCGAAAACAACGCGGCGCAAAGGCCAATCTGAAGCGGAATCCGCGGCACTGCCTAATAGAGACGCACGAAGACCCGGAATGGTACAACCCGCGCGCGGGCTTGTCTCGGATTGGGCCCTCCGGGCGGCGGGGCTCAAGCAGGTTCGTCCCGCGTCGCAATCTATCCGGCCTCTTAGGCGCCCTTAAATCATTGATACGGCTGCAAAAAGATTCCTCGCAGCGCACGCTTGCGGACAATTATGCAGCCCGGTTCCTTGCTAATCTGGAGTCTGCGCCCATTGTATTTTTTGACCAGGAGAAAAGTGCTTATGAACAAACGATTGATTGTGATGTTGGGAATTTCCGTACTCAGCTTTGGACTTGCCCTTGGATGCTCGCAAGCTGAAGAGGAAGGCGCCATGGAAGAGGCCGGCGCCGCCGTGGATCAGGCCGTGGAAGAGACTCAGGAAGCCGTGCAGGAAGCTGGCGAAGCCATCGGCGACGCAGCACAAGAGGCCGGTCAGGCCGTCGAAAGCGCCCCTGCAACCAACTAACCCCTCCATATATCCGTTGGGCTGCCGCCCTTGCTGTCGGCGCCTCACCACCCCCTCCAAAACCCGCAAAAGCAAAAATGAGAAACGCTAGGATGGCGTGTATCCTCAGCTTAGTCCGCGGGACATTTAGGATCGATCGGGGCGGGCGCGGGTTCGCTGGATTCATCGTGATACGACACGCCTGATCCGCGTGTCGCCAGGGAGATCTGCTCCCAAAACGATTCCGGCGACCCGCCCCGCGAACGAATTCGGGCCGTTGCATTCAAACCACCCGATCGCGACTCAGACCAGGGAGTCGATGATTAACGCGTGCATTCGCTCTAGGCCTCCGGGTGCGAATGCCTGAACGACGCTAGCTTCTCGGCCCGCGGCGTTGGGCGCCAGCGCGCCCTGCTCCGGTCCCCAAACTTCGACTGCCAGCCGCATCGACTTTGGCTTGGCGAAGAACTCCGGATGCAAAGCGAAGCAAGCGGCCGTCATGTCCCACAGCCGGTACATTGGCTGGTCAAGCACGAGCTGATAGGCATCCCGCGCCAGCCGTGCAGCGGTCGAATGCCGCCCAGCTTGTTCCAAGCCGTCTAAAAATTCTGCGCTTAAACGGGCCTGATCGCTCACGTCCAGCGGAACGACGGTCAACGGCACGCTCGTATTGCCAAAGATCCAATCGACGGCGAACGGATCCCAGAAGGCGTTCCACTCGGCGCGTTTGCCCACCGGTACGCCCGGAAGCGTTTCGGCTTCCAAGTTGCCGGGAACATCAACCGCGCCGCCCATCCAAACGACGTCGCGGATATGACTTTCCAACCGCGGCTCGCGCTCCAGCACCAGTTGCAGTTGCGTGAGCGGACCGGTGGCGAGGATCGTGAGCCCCTTGTCACCGGCGGACTCCAACGCTTGAGCCAAATGCCGCTCGCCGTCGAGGTAAGGCGGCGAGATGCGCGAAGCCTGAACCAGGGCGTCCAGCTGAATGAAGCGCACGCAGTCGGAGCGGTACTTCCAGGGAAACGGATTCACCGCCCGCGCGGAACTGAGCGACTCGGGAATATCCGAGCGGCCGGCCAGCGCCAGCAGTCTGTGCTGAGCCTCCATGGCTTGTTCAGTGAGGCAGTCCGCGCTGGTGAGAGAGATCCCGATTAGGTCTACATCGCGCCGCCGGGCCAATAGCAGCAGCGCGATCAGCTCATCGATGGCCCCGTCATGGCTTAGGAAAAAACGGTTGCCGCTCATCGATCGAGTTCGGACGCGGCGGCTGTGTCCACGAACCAGACCACCTGCTCCGCCTGACGGTCGACCAGTTGTGCTGGGTACGCCATGAAATCCCGCGGGCCTTCCAACACGGCCTTGAGGGACTTGGCCTTATCAGGCCCCGTCACCAAAAATACGGTGTTGGCCGCGTTAAGCAGTGCCTTCGGCAGTAGGCTGACACGGTAACTCTTCTTGGCCGGGGCGTAGACTGATCCGGCCAGCCCTGATCTGTCCAGAATCAGCGGTTCGCCGGGAAACAAGCTTGCCGTATGCGCATCGTCGCCCATCCCAAGGTGCAGCACGTCAAAACGCGGCGCCGCTCCTTCGCGTAGGTTAAACGACTCGGCCAGATCATCGGCATAGCGCGCGGCGGCGGCCGTGGGTTCCAGTTCGCCCTGAATGCGATGTACCTGTTCGGCCTTGAGCCCAACGGGTTGGCACAGCGCCGCATCGGCCATGCTGAAGTTGCTTTCGGGATGTCCCGGCGGCACGGGCCGCTCATCCACGAAGAAGAGCTGCAGCTTGGACCACTCAAACTGTTGCCGCGCCATCGCCTCGAACATCAGTTTGGGCGTTGAGCCGCCCGAGACGGCCAACGTGGCCCGCCGCGCGTTCCGCAGCGCTTCGTCGAGTCTTTCCAGGATGAACTCGGCAGCAGCGGCAGCGGCTTCCGCCTGCGACTCGGAAACGCGCAGCTTGGGCATCTACCACTCGCTATAAGAGGTGCCGTTTAGCGCTGTGCGGTCCGAGCCGCTGCGTACGTCGTAGAGCCCGGATTCTCCCGTGGGTCCTGTGTCGTTAATCGTTTCCCAGG
>CAMPKL010000227.1 GCA_946887065.1 uncultured Bryobacterales bacterium | reverse complement strand
TGAGCGGCGGCGTCGATTCGACCGTGGCCTATGCGTTGACGGTTCGCGCGCTGGGGACCGAGGCCGTGCACGGCATCTACGTCGATACCGGCTTCATGCGCGAAGGAGAGACGGAGCAAATTGAAGCCGCTTTCCAAAAGCTCGGCCTCGGGCATCTTGAGACGTTTCAGGCGGCGGGCCAGTTCTTCAAAGGTCTCCAGGGCGTGACCGACCCCGAGGAAAAGCGCGCGATTATCGGCAAGGCCTTCGTCGACATACAAGATGAAATCTTGGAGCGCGAAGAGCACACCGGGCACGACTGGCTGCTGGGTCAGGGGACGATCTACCCGGACACGATTGAGTCGGGCGGCAAGGGCCAAGCCGCGGTCATCAAGACGCATCACAACCGCGTCGAGCGTATCCAGGAATTGATGGCCGAGGGCCGCATTTTGGAGCCGCTGGCGGAGTTCTACAAGGATGAGGTGCGCGTCCTAGGGCGTGCGCTCGGCTTGCCCAAGGCGCTGGTGGACCGGCACCCTTTTCCCGGCCCTGCGCTGGCCATTCGTTGCATTTGCTCCGCGTCGGCTGAAAAGCCGCAAGCGGACGAGGAGATCGACGCGTTGGCCCGGCGCAGCGGATATCGCGCCTTCCTGTTGCCGTTGCGCAGCGTCGGCGTACAGGGCGACAGCCGTAGCTACGCCCAGCTGACGGTTCTGTGGGGCGGCGATCTGGATTACAAGAAATTGCTGCCGTTGGCGACTGAGATTACCAACCGCTACCGGCGGACGAATCGCATCGTCGCTTTGATCGGCCGCAAGCGCATTCAGCCAGCGGAGTGGAAGATCCGGCGCGCAACGCTGATCAGGCCGCGCGTGAAGTTATTGCAGGCGGCGGATCACATCGTGACCGACTTCCTGCGGTCGGAAGGTTTGTACGGCAAGATTTGGCAGGCGCCCGTTATCCTCCTGCCTTTTTCGCGCGGCGCAGGAGAGACGATCGCCCTGCGGCCGATTACATCGGTGGACGGGATGACTGCCGAAGTGGCTCGCATCAACCCCGAGAAGGTCTTGGAGTTGGCGGCGCGCCTCTCGAAGCTGCGTGGGGTCGACGCCGTTCTGTACGACCTTTCGCATAAACCGCCCTCCACGATTGAGTGGGAATAGTCTCATCCGAATTGTCCGCCCTCACGTAGTAGAGGACGAGGGCAAAACCGTGACAGCTTCGGCTCCGTGCCGAGCGACCATGCTAGCCTGTCCCTACGCCCCTGGGAGTACCGTGCTGCTAGGTCTATCGATTGCAACAAAGCAAGGACCGCCCGACGACGCGACGTTGCTGAATCTCGTCGCCGCTCGGCGGGACCAAGAGGCCTTGGCCGCGTTGTACGATCGTCATTCGCGGGCAGTCTACGCCGTGCTGCTGCGGATGACGCGAGATCAGCCTTCGGCGGAAGAGCTCTGCCAGGAAGTGTTTTTCCGTCTTTGGAAGAATGCCGGCAGTTTCGACGGACGCCAAGGCGCCCTCACGCCGTGGCTTTTGACCATTGCGCGTAACACGGCGCTTGATCGCTTTCGAAGCAAGGGCGAGAAGCAGCGTCACTCTGAGATCGGAACCGAACAGACCCTTGAACCTCCGACTCCCGGAAATATCGATATTTGGGTGGATAACAAGCTCCAGGCTGACCGCGCGCTGGCGTTTATGAGCGCTTTGCCCGAAGCTCAGCGGCAAGCATTGGAGCTTGCTTACTTCGAAGGCTTGAGTCAAACCGAGATAGCGGATAAGCTCGGAGCGCCCCTTGGGACCGTAAAGAGTTGGGTTCGAGGCGGACTGTTGCGGCTGCGTGAGCTGATGGGAGGTGTTCAATGAATGACCAAGAACGCCTCCTAGGCTTGTGCCTGGAATATGAGCTAGGGACTCTCGAAGGCGAGGAGCGGACGGAGTTGGAGTCGCTGCTGCGGAAGGGCGATTCCGCAGCGCGGGCCGCTCTGTCTGAAGCTCGCGCCACGGTGGCGCAGATCGGACTTACCGCGGATGCTGAAGTCCCCTCGCCTCGCGTGAAAGAGAACTTGATGGCGAAGATTGCGGCGGAAAGCCGCACCGTCCGCCCCGCGCCGGTCATTGAGTCGACTCGCTTTAGCCCACGCGCCGCCGCGGCCTACGCCGCCATTGCAGCCGGGCTCCTGCTGTTCGCTTTCTATCAGTGGCAACAGGTGCAGCAACTGCGAACTGCCGTCGCCGAACTGCAGGACAGAACCGCGGTACTCAGCGAGGAGCGAGACCGGCTGGCCGAAAACAGCGACCGGTTCGAGCGCATTCTCGCCATCATCTCGGGCCCCGAAACCAAAGCGGTCGCCCTGGAGGCGCCGGACAGCCCGGCAATGCACGCCTATTGGAATGAGCAGTTCGGGCTGATGCTGGCCGGCGACAACCTGCCGGTTTCGGCGCCCGGGCGGACGCTGCAGCTTTGGATTATCCCGAAGCAAGGCAACCCGATTAGCGTGGATGTTTTCCAGCCGACGCCCGCGGGCCGCGCGCTGTTGCTGTCACAGCCAGGGATCGCCTTGCAGGACGCCAATCTGCTGGCGATAACCGACGAGCCTGCCGGCGGCAGCCCGCAGCCGACGACCACGCCGATCTGGGTCGGCCCCATCACTTAGTTTTCACGCCCCGAGTTCTTTTTCGAACTCTCCTCATCCGATTCGAGCCGGTTGCCGTAATGCCTGATTGAACAGGCGCTGGGCCGTCGGGTCACTTCCCGATCCGCTCCCTCACGCGTCGCAAAAACAGATCGCAACGAGGAGATCAAAAGTGAAGAAACAACCCTTATGGAGGACGGCTGCGGTGCTGGTCGCATGCACATCGCTGGTGATCCCACCGCCGTCCTTCTCGTCGAACCATAGAGAGGCGCCCATTACGGCGCTCGATCACAAAGCGGACATCACGGACCTTTATGCCTTCGTGAGCCCAAATCCTTCCGGAGACCCAACGCACGTGACCCTGATCCTGTGCGTGGATCCTCTTTTGGAGCCGTCGAACGGGCCCACTTGGTTCCCCTTCGATCCGGAGATCAAGTATGAGATTCACGTCGACAACAACCACGATGCGATAGCGGACCTGAGCTTTGAGTTCAATTTCTATACGAACTTCCGTTTACCGGGCGTGTACACGGCGATGGCAGGAGTTGGAGACGGCGGAGCGACGGCGCCAGGCACGAGCAACTTGGTTGTGCCTCCGCAGATTCGTACTTTCGACAACCCGGGTCTGAATCAGATCCAGAACTACACGGTGAAAGTGACCCGTCAGACCGGCAAGGGCAACGGTAAAGGCGTGGTCACGCAGTGGCAGAATTCCATCGGCGGAAATTTCTATGCGCTGCCCGCGAATCCGGGTCCTCGCACCATGGACTACGCTTCGCTCTACGAACAGGCGACCTACACGACGACGAACGGCGTCAAGGTTTTCGCCGGCACCGTCGACGATCCGTTTTGGATTGATCTCGGCGGCGCATTCGATACCGCTAACTTCCGCAAGCTTGGCTCCGGCATTCCCGGCGTCTTGACGGCGGAGGAAGACGCCTCTGCCGCAAATCTCGCTAGCGACATGGTTTCCGGCTTCGCCGTGAACGCGATCGCCATCGAAGTTCCGATCGAGATGTTGACGTCGACTGAAACGCTTGAGCCCGCCAATTCCCCGGAGGCCACCATCGGCGTTTGGGGAACGACTTCGCGCGCCCGCGTTCGTCTGCTGCCCTTCGGCGAATCGCGCGGACCCTACAGACAGGTACAGCGCATGGGCCATCCGCTGATTAACGAGTTGCTGATTGGTATCGGCTCCAAGGATCGCTTCAGCATGGACGAGCCCAAGAACGACTCACAATTCGCTGACTTCTTCCTCGATCCGCCGATCGTCAAGATCGTCGAAGCGCTTTACGGCGGGGCTCTCACCGTGCCGCAAGCGCCGCGCTTCGACCTGCTTCCGCTGGTAACCTACGCGCCGCCGATCGCGGCCGCGGGAACGCCTGGCGGCCCGATTGCCGACATGCTGCGTCTCAATACCGGCGTTGCGGCAACTCCGGCCGCGTCAGCCAAACGCTTGGGCCTGATCGCCGGCGACGCCGCGGGCTATCCCAATGGCCGCCGTTTAGTCGATGACGTTGTGGACATCGTTCTGCGCGTCGGAGTGGGAGGCGTGCTTACCGCCGACTCGACGGGCGCAAGCCTAAACAGGTTCCCCAATAACTCCTTGGGCGACGGCGTCAATGTTAACGACGCCGCCTACCAGGAATCGTTCCCCTATTTAGGGCTAGCGCCGAGCGGCCGCGACCGCCGGCATATTGATCCGGGCGAAGACGGCTTGCCCGTCGAATAGGCCTGCACGGATGTGGCGTGCGCACCTGGGGCGGGTCGCGCAAGCGGACGCCGGGGAAAGTTGTCTCCGAGGGGGAGCGACTGAGCCGGCGTTGCGCACGCCGCTTTTACTTGGCTGGAAGTCGGAGGAGTGAACGCAATGTGGAAGAAGGTCATCATCACCGGATTGGCGGCCGTCGGCGCCCTTCTCGCTCAAGCGACGCCTGCCCAGCAAGAGATTGAGAGCATGTCCGCCGTCGTCGAACGAAATCCTGATGATGCGGGCGCTATGAGCCGGCTGGCGACGGCCTACTCGCGCCGCGCCCGGGAGACCGGCGACCCCCAGTATTACGCCAAGGCCATGGAGATCATTGCCGCGGCGCTTGAGATATCGCCCGGCAACTACGAAGCGTTGCGGGCGAAGACTTGGACTTTGCTGGGCCAACACGAGTTCGCGCAGGCGGCTGACTTGGCCGAGCAGCTCAATCAGCGGGCGCCGGACGACGTATTGATCTATGGTTTTCTAACCGACGCTTACGTCGAATTGGGCCGCTACGACAAGGCCTTGGAATCGGCGCAGTGGATGTTGGACATCCGTCCCGGCACGGTTCCGGGCCTGACGCGAGCGGCTTACATCCGCGAACTCTACGGCTTCCTCGACGGCGCGATAGAACTGATGCAACAGGCCTACGATAGAACGCCGTACAACGAGAAGGAAGACTTGGCCTGGATTCAGGTTCATCTCGCGCACCTGAAGCGGCTGAAGGGCGATTTCGACTCAGCGGACATGCATATCGATCAGGCCATGGCGCTGTTCCCCGACTATCACTACGCCTGGGCGGAACGAGGCCGGCTGCGCGAGGCGCAGGGACGCCACGCAGATGCGGCCGCGGCATTCGAAGCGCGCTACAAGTTGGCCGCTCACCCCGAAAATCTTTTCGAATGGGCCGAGGCGCTGAAGATGGCAGGCAAGGACGCGCAGGCACAAGAGATGTTCACCCGTTTCGAGAAAGCCGCCGTTGGCGAATCGGACTCGTGGGACAACGCCAACCGGGAACTCATCGCCTATTACGTGGACTATTCCAACCGCCCGCTGGACGCGCTGAAGATCGCCGCCCGCGACTTCGGCCGGCGGCAGGACGTTTTCACTCGCGCGTCCTACGCCTGGGCGCTTTTCCATACGGGGCAAGAGGACGAGGCGAGGGCTCAGTTGGGAGAGGCGCTGAAGATCGGCGTCGTCGACCCGCGCATCAGCCATTACGCCGACGTCATGAACGTGGCACGGCCGCCGAGAGAACTCGCCCACGCCAAGTAGCACGAAGGTCAGTACGGTGCTACGCTCTTAGGTCACGCCCCATGCGCCTCTTCGCAATAACCGCGCTGCTGGCAGCCCTAGTCGGCGCGTCACCGGCACAGACGCCGACGCCCGGGCAGCCACAGTTGAAGCCGTTGATCGAGACGATTACGATCACGGCCCAACCCCTGGGGCCTCAACTGGATCTGCGCAACGGCGAGGCTTTCCGCAAGACGCTCTTCACACGCGACGACCAAATATTCCATCTGTTGGATGCCGGGATCAACGCCGGCCAGCACGAGGGCGGCGGAAAGTCGCTGGAGATTCGCCGCTTCGGATTTAATCTCGACCACGGCGGCGTCAACGGCGGTTTGAGAATCACCGTCGACAACATCCCGCAGAATCACGGAACACAAGGGCACGGGCAAGGATACATGGGCTCGCTCAAGAGCCTCTCGCCCGAGTTGGTGGACGAGGTCGAGCTAATCAATGGCCCGTTCAACGCCGAGCACGGCGATTTTTCGGGATTGGGCGTAGTGCAGATTCGCTTGCGCGAGTCGCTGCCTCACGAGTGGACCGTGCGCTTGCAAGGCGGGCAGTACGACTCAGGGCGCGGCTTCATCGGTTGGAGCCCCAACGCGGCCAAGGCCGATGCGTTCGTTGCCTATGAGGGTTCGTTCACCGACGGTCCGTTCGTCAAACCGCTGGACTATGTGCGGCACAATGTCACGGGCAATTACGTGCACGTTTTGGATTCCCGTAACCGCGTTGGCCTGAAGTGGAACGGCGG
>CAMPKL010000226.1 GCA_946887065.1 uncultured Bryobacterales bacterium | reverse complement strand
GGGCTAGAACGCGGCGGCCGAAGTCGGTCAACTTGTAATAGCGTCGGCGGGCGTCGTCCAGGTCCGCTGCCGGCCGCTCATCAGATTCGGCGATAAGACCTTCTTCGATGAGCTTTTTCAGCGAGCCGTACAACGTGGCAGGCCACAGCCGCACCTTGCCGTCCGTGCGCTCCAAGACCTCTTGCATGATGCCGTAGCCGTGCTGCTCCTGGCCGACAAGGCAGAGCAAGATGTGGAACCAGTTCGCCTTCAGTGGGATGAGGGATTTGGGTTGGTTCATGGTCTTGACAAATATAGATATCAACTAATATCGATATTGTCAATGACCAAGTGAAGCTACTTTTCAATTTCGCGCGTGATTCCGAAGACGCAGTGCAGCCCGCCGTTCATCGCCAGCACCCGCTGCGCGTCGACGGGAATGATCTCGTAGCGGCCCTGAAGATCGTCGCGCAGCGCCGCCGCGAGGCGCTCTTCAAACCGTCCCAGCCCCAGCGACGGCATGAAGAATCGACGGTCGAACAGCAGGCCGTTGACGTAGCTGATGCGCAATTCGCCTCCGCTCGTTAGATGGGGCACGCGCACGGTGCGGAAGCCCCATGCTTCGAGCTGTTTGGCGGCCTGATCCAAGGTGGCTTGCTCCTTGGGGATTGCGGGCGAGAGTTGATCGGAGATGACCCCAAGTAAAACTTGGCGAAGCTCCGCCCGCGCCTCCAAACCCACCACGTGTGTTGACGCGCGACGAAGCAATTCCGGATCCTTGCGCAGCATTTCGTTGGCGGCCGCAAAGCAGGCCCCGGGATTACCGGGGCAGTTCCGAACTACGTACGACCTCACGAGCACGTCGAGTTTGGGATCGTTCTCGGGAAGCGGCCGATCCAACACCGCCTGTGCGGCTGAGATCGCGTTCACTAACGGCAGCGGCCTGCCTGTCAACGATCCCGCCCACTCGGCCAATAGGGATGCCAGCCGGCGAAGTTCCGGGGGCTTTTGATCTCCGAACGAATCCAATAGCTCGAAAGCCGCGGCGCGCGCCAGGTCGGCGTTGTTTTGAACAATCGTCGACACCAGCACCGTTTGGTCCTGAGGGAAGAAAGCCGTCACGTAGTCCGCATGGGCGCCTGTTGGATTCAAGTTGAGGACGAGGTCGGCGCCGAATTCGACCCGCAGAACGTAGACGTATTCCGCCTCGGTCAGCGCCGGTCCCCAGTAACGCCGCAGGCCCACGGCCATAATCGTTTGACTCGGATTCTTCGGGTTGGCGGCAAATTGGATTCCGCCGCCCTCCCACGACAACTTGGATCGAACAAAGCCGTTTTGCCCCAAGCGTGTCAGCAGGCCCCTGGTCTGCTCACCTTGTTCCGCGTCGCCTTCGAAAAGCCGGCGCGGGCTCAGGGTGCGCGGCTGACCGTTGAGTTGGCCTGCCTTCATGTGGTCTTGCGCCCACGGCTGCATGGTTTCCGAGTCGGTCGCGAAGAACGAAAACTCATGAGGCAGACCGCCGAAGTGGCTCTCCACGGCGGGTCCCCAGAACTCTTCATCGAAGTGCCCCGCGACGCCCACGCGTACCTGCGCTCCCCGCGGCAGCCGCCCAAGGACTGTCTTGGCGATCTCCAAGTTGTAGCCGGGTATTGCGCTGCGGGCGAAAAAATTCGTCGGCTGTATGGCCACGTAGAGGCCCTGAATCGGTGCGTTGTCGCGCGACGCGCGAAAGCCTTTGAGGGTCGGCTCGTAGTAAATGTGACAGGCCTTGCGGCCTTCCCAGGCGCGGACCAAGGCGGGCTCAAAGGGCAGACGCTTTTCCGCGAAGAACCCGGCAAGCGCCGCTGGATCTTCCGCGCAGGCGAACGCCAGCGCATCGTCCTCGATGGCCTCGGGGAAAATGGCCTGGTCCGTGAGTGGAACAACTTGGACAGCCGCAGGCGCCTGGCCGTCCAGCGCCCCGGCGAGAATCAGCGCCGCCGCCAGCGCCCTAGCAACAAACCCGCACAACGCCATGCACTGCACCCCACGGAACGACCCGCGCCCCTTCTCCCTTGTTAGGGTCGATAAAACAAGCGTATGGTTACAAGGCCCTTAAGTTCCAAATGTAAGAATCAACGCACCGGCCTACTGGCTGGCTCCACGTCCCGCAAGATGCCGAACACGCAATGCAGGCCTCCGTTCAGCATGAGAACCCTGCGGGCATCCACGGGGATGATCTCGTACTGACCGGCAAGTTCGCTGGTGAGCCTCGTAAACATCCTTTCTTCGAATCTCCCCAGGCCGAGCGTCGGCATGAATAGCCGCCGGCCGACGGGCAACGAGTTGACGTAGCTCACTCGCAGCACGCCCCCGCTGCTCAAATGGGGCACGCGAACCACCCGGAATCCCCACTCGGTAAGTTGCCCAACGGCCTCCTCCAACAACGGTTGTTCGGGCAGCACGCTGGTATCCAGTTGGTCCTCAACAATCCCGATCAGCATTTCGCGCAGCAGCGATTCAGCGGTCAAACCCAGCGCGTAGGAGCTGCTCCGCCGCGCCAACTCCGGATCCTTTCGCAACATCTCATTCGCAGCGCCGAAGCAGACGGCTGGATTGCCCGGACAGTGCTCGGCGACGTAGCGTTCGATCATGCCATCGAGTTCCGCGTCCTGTTCCGGCTTCGCCTTATGGATCTCTTGGCGGGCGCCCTGAATCGCCCGTTGGATGCTGAGCGGACGGTCCGCCAAACTCCCCGACCATTCCGCCAGCAGAGACGCCAATCTGCGCACCTGAGGAGGCTTTTCTTCGCCGAACGAATCGAGTAGTGCGAATGCCGCCGGCCGCGCTACCTCCGCGCTCGTGCGAATAATCTGCGAGACCAGCGCCGTGTCGCTCTCCGGCAAAAATGCAACGACGTAGTCCGAATGCAGAGCCGTCGGATTCAGGTTCAGAACCAGGTCGGCGCCGAATTCAGTCCGCAGCACGTAGTTGTACTCGGCGTCCGTAAGGTCCTTGCCCCAGTAACGCAGCAGGCCGACGGACATGATGGTTTTCGATTTGTCCCGAGGGGTCGCGACGAACTGCAGACCGCCGCCCTCCCACGAGAGTTTGGAACGCACGAAGCCGTCTTGCTCTAACTTGTCGAGAAGTCCGGCCGTCAACTCCCCATCTTCTTCTCGGCCTTCGTACAAGCGCCTAGGGATCATCTCCCGCGGCTCGCCGCCGGCCTGCCCGCCCTTGATGTGGTCCTGCGCCCACGGATGCATCTCCAACGAGCCGCTTTCGACAAACGTGAAATCATGGGGCATCCCGCCGAAATGGCTCTCTGCCGCCGGAGCCCAGAACTCCTTATCGAAGTCCCCAGCCACGCTGATGCGAACCGTAATCGGACGCGGTAATCTGCCGAGAATCGTCTTGGCGATATCCAGGTTGTAGCCAGGCATATCGCTATGCGCCAAAAAGTGCATTGGATGCACCGCGGCATAGAGACCCCGGATCGCTGCGTTATCCCGGGAGACGCGAAATCCCTGGATTGTCGGCTCGTAGTAGATATGGCAGTCCCGGCGGCCCTGCCAGGGGCGAACAAGAGCGTCTTCAAACGGAACTTCGCGCTCTGAGAAGTACGAGCCCAGCGCGGACCTATCTTCCGCGCAGACAAACGCCAAGGCATCCGGCGCTATCGAGTCGGGATAAATCGATTGATCGTCCAAGGGCACGATCTCGACCTGTGCCCACGCTGCCGCCGCGAAGCATAAGATCAACCACGCCGTTCTGGCCAGACTGAAGCGATGAACCAACCCTGTTAAGTCGCTGAAAACCATCTCACGTTACGTCTACAAGTTCGTTTTACCGTCGTTGCAGGATGACCAGCCGATTTTCGGCAAGCGTCCGCAGCCCAGGCCAGTGCGCCGCGGCACGGTCCGCGCTTGCAAGCGCCGCCGTAATCAGCGGATGCCGCGCCGCGCAAGGCTCCAGATAAGAGGGCGGCATAAACAGTCCGACTCCCGGTGCGGCAACATATTCAAACCAGGGCGCGAAAGCCCGCCGAAGTTCCCTCACTGAGGGATAGAACACTCGAAAATTACCGTCCTCCGCGGGTCTGTCGCACCAGGCCTGGGTTGCGGCTTCCTTGCGGTGCAGCGCGGCGGTGAGCGGATAGAGCAGGGTCTCCCATAAACAAAGGCTCTTCATCAAACACAACGCTGCCGTTCCGCCGGGCCGTATCAGTTCTCCCAAGTCGCGTGCCAGCGACCGCAGATCACGCACGCAATTGATGGGGCCGAAGCTGGAGAACGCTCCGTCGTAAGGGCCGCCCGCGACGCTCGCCAATTTCTCCATCGACAGAGTCTCCACCGAGATCCGCCCTTCCTTCTCGGTTCGCCGCCCGGCGATTTCAATCATTGCAGGCGACACATCGACTCCATGAACCGAGATCCCTCGCGCAGCGAAATACAGCGCGTCCTCGCCCGTGCCGCAGCCGAGATCGAGCAGTGTTTGGCCGCGTTCGAATAACCCTCCGAAACGTCGCCAAAGCGCGTCTCGCTGCAGGCGGCCGATTACCGATTCCGTGAAATCAGCGTCATAGGTTTCGGCCAGTTCGTCATAGGCGTCTCGAACGGCTTGTGTATGAGGTGTGATAGGCAATGCGTCTCTAGTAGTTTAGGAGTTTGTTAAATCTCCGGGCGTGATCGCTGCCGGCTATTACGCTGGTGCTATCATCCGCCGACTGGCCTGGAGGCCCCTATGAAAAGACGCATTCTCACTTTGGCTCTGTTTGCCTTAGCGATTCCCGCCCTCGCAGCCGACGCAACCGGCAAATGGTCGGCCACGATCCAAGGACCGCAAGGCGATTTCACCCTGACCTTCGACCTCAAGGCGGAAGGGGCCGTTTTGACCGGAACGGCCGGCAACGACTTCACCGGCGACGTTCCCATCGCGAACGGCAAAGTCGCAGGCGACTCCATTTCTTTTGACGTCACTTTCGACTTTGGCGGCAACCCCGCCACCTTCCACTACAAGGGCGAAGTCGGCGCCGATGCCATTGAGTTCACCCGCACCGCCGACGGCGACGGCCAGAGAAAACTTACCGCCAAAAGAATGTAGCGGCTAATAGCCGAGTTTGAAGACGCCGGAAGTTTTGCCCTGCAGCGTCCCGGACGTCAACCATTCCACCGACGCGTCGAACATCAGCAGCCTGTTCGTCTCCCACATCGCATTGTGCGAAGAGCAGGCAAGATCCACAAAGGCCTTCTGCTCCGAGCCCAGGTCGTTGTAGAGCGCTTCGACCCGCCCAATCGGCACTTGCGCATCGTGGACGCCGGCGAATAACAGCGCCGGCGTTTTCATCTTCGTGACCACATCGTTGCCGAAGCCCCAAGACGTTACCAACGGCGCGCGCCGCACGCCGGTCCCCCACGTGGCGCCTACCGGGTCGGATTCCAACATCGCCGACCAAACCGCAGCGCTCACCGCCGGCTCGTATTGGCCGGGGCAACCGACTTGGCGATTCCATCCTGAGTCAAAATCCGCCCGCGACTGCTTGCTCATCGCGGCCCCATCCGCCGGGACCTGCGCCGGCTTAGCGCCGCGCTCGCCCTGGTAAGCAGGCGCCAGCAGCACCAAGTTGTTGACCTTCTCCGGATGCCGCGCCGTATAGCCGCCCGCCCGCGGGCCGCCCAACGACCAGCCGACTAGACTCACCGTATCGACGCCGCGCAACGAACGCAGATAGTCGACCACGGCGTCGATATCGTGCCAATCCGACTCGATCGTCGTCAGCCGGCTCCCGTAACTCGGCGTGCAAGGCGCCGGCGTCGAACCTGGAGTCAGACCAGCGCGATCGCTTTCCGACAAGTTGCACGGATCATTCATCGGCGTCGGCCGCGTCGAACGCCCATAGCCGGTCATGTCCATCGAGAACACGTCAAAACCCGCCGCCGCCAGATGTTTCATCCAACTGTAGCCCTCCGCCGGCGGGTCAAAGGCGACCTCCGCAGGTGTGCCCGCGCCATGTATGAACAACACGACGCGCTTGTCCAGCGGCGTCCCGCGCATCACCGTCCCCGGCGCGGCTACCTCCCGCACATAGATCTGTGTCATCTGCCCTTCGATCGCCGGGACCATCGACTTGACCGTCACGTAATGGTCAACCGTCGCCAGGTCGCCGGCGAATAAAGGTGCAACAATCAGGGCCGCTAGGATAAAAATTCGGGTGCGCATAACTCGGCAGTATACAGCCGATGCCCTGGGATTCGCGCCTCCATGTTGCCGCCGTGCCTGTAACGGCTCGTTCCGCGGGTCTATCCACCAACTGAAAGTGACCGGCTTCGCCGGCGCGGGGAGGCATCGAAATGATTGCTCAACGGAATAGCCAGTCTCCAGAGATAGTCAATACCGTCCCCACCGGGAAGAAACGTCTCCTCCTGGTGACGAACCGCGAGGAAATGCGCCGCTTGCGCGCGATCCTCAAACCCC
>CAMPKL010000225.1 GCA_946887065.1 uncultured Bryobacterales bacterium | reverse complement strand
CCATCCGCGGGCCACGCCGGCGCTTTACTCCGTGTCGATTACGGGTCCGTACGATCCCGATGGACCGGGAGAGTCGCCGAGCCGCCGCCGGTTGTTCACCTGCACTCCGGCGGGCGGCGGCGAAGAGGACGCTTGCGCCAAAGAGATTCTGACAACGCTCACGCGGCGGGCCTACCGGCGCCCGGTGGCCGAGCAGGATCTGGCGCGGCCAATGGAGTTCTTCCGTCAGGCTCGAGCTAACGGCGGATTCGACGCGGGGATCGAGATGGCGTTGTCGGCCGTGCTGGTCAGCCCGGAGTTTCTATTCCGCGTCGAGCGCGACCCAAAGGGCATCGCTGCGGGGACGGCCTACCGGCTGAGCGACGTCGAACTCGCTTCGCGGCTGTCGTTCTTCTTGTGGAGCAGCATCCCGGACGACGAATTGCTCGACGCGGCGATGGCGGGGAAGCTGCATGAGCCCGACGTGTTGGAGAGCCAAGTACGGCGCATGTTGGCGGATCAGCGCTCCGAGACGTTGGTGACGAATTTCGCCTCGCAATGGCTCTACCTGCGGAATCTGGATGGGATCCGGCCCGACATGCGGCTGTTCCCGGACTGGGACGACAATCTGCGGCAATCTTTCCGGCGAGAGACGGAGTTGTTCTTCGAGAGCATCTTGAGAGAGGACCGCAGCGTGCTGGACCTGCTTCGCGCGGACTACACGTTTTTGAACGAGCGGCTGGCGAAGCACTACGGGGTTCCGAATATTTACGGCAGCCGCTTCCGACGGGTCGAGCTGGGACCGGAGGTGATGCGGGGCGGCTTGTTGCGCCATGGCAGCGTGCTGACTGTGACTTCTTACGCCACGCGGACTTCGCCGGTCATCCGGGGCAAGTGGATTCTGGAAAACATTCTGGGCGTGCCGCCGCCGCCGCCGCCGCCGAATGTGCCGGCCTTGGAAGAGACCAAAATCGCCGCTGATCTGACCGTACGTGAGCGGCTGGCCGCGCACCGGGAGAACCCGGTTTGCTATGCCTGCCATCAACTGACGGATCCGGTGGGCTTTTCGCTCGAAAATTACGATGCGGTGGGCCACTGGAGAACGTTGGACGGCGGGGCTGAGATCGATGCCTCGGGCGGCCTGCCGGACGGCCAGGAGTTTGACGGAGTTACAGGAATTGAGGAGGCTATCTTAGCCCGTCCCGAGATTTTCGCGGGCGTGGTGGCCGAGAAGTTAATGACGTACGGACTGGGACGCGGCGCGGAGTATTACGACGCACCCGCGGTCCGCCAGGTTGTACGTGAGGCGGAAGCGGACAATTTCCGGCTTTCTACCCTGATACTAGGAATAACGAAGAGCGTGCCGTTCCAAATGAGGAGATCCCGATGATCATCAGCAAGAAGGCTATACCCCGGCGTAGGTTTTTGAGAGGTACGGGAGCCGCGTTGGCTCTGCCGCTGTTGGACGCGATGGTGCCGGCGATGACTCCGCTGATGGCTTCTCCCGGGGCTCCGGTACGGCGCCTGGGCTACGTCTACGTGCCGATGGGCTCGATCATTGCGGAATGGACTCCGTCGACGGTCGGTAAGATCGACAAGCTCTCGCCGACGCTGAGCCCGCTCAGCGCGGTCCGGGACCATGTTTCGGTGGTCAGCAACCTAGAGTTGAAGAACGCCTACCCGGGCACGCATGCGACTTCAAACGCCTCGTTTTTGAGCGCGGCAAAGGCGAAGTGGACCGAGAGTACGGACTACCATCTCGGCACGACGGCCGACCAGGTGGCGGCGCAGCAGATTGGGCAGGAGACGCAGTTACCTTCGCTGGAGTTGGCGATGGATCTGATGTCCCTGGTTGGGCAGTGCGACAACGGTTTCGCCTGCGTTTACCAGAACAACCTTTCGTGGTCTTCGCCGACGACGCCTTTACCGTCTGAAGCGCATCCGCGGATGGTGTTTGAGCGCCTGTTCGGCGAGGGCGGAACTCCTGCTCAGAGAACCGCCGCGTTGGAGAAGAAAGCCAGCTTACTGGATTGGGTCAAGGACGATATCAACCGCTTGCAGGGCGAGCTCGGCGCGGAAGATCGCACCCGAGTCGATCAGTATCTCGATACGGTGCGCGAAGTCGAGCGTCGAATTCAGAAGGCGGAGTCGGACACGGCGGACAAGCAATTGCCGGATCTGGATCGGCCGATCGGCGTTCCGGTGTCCTATTCGGAACACGCGAAGCTGATGTTTGACTTGCAGGTGCTGGCGCTGCAGGGTGACGTCACGCGCGTCACATCGTTTCAGTTGGCGCGAGAGACCAGCAACCGCACTTACCCGGAGGCGGGCGTTGCCGATCCGCATCACCCGCTGACGCACCACGGCTACAACCCGGAGAAGATGGCCAAGGTGGCCGTGATCAACCAGTTTCACGTGTCGCTGTTCGCCTACTTCCTGGAGCGGCTCAAGGCAACGCCCGAGGGCAACGGCACGTTGCTCGATAACGTGGCCTACCTATACGGCAGCGGCATGGGGAATCCGAACGTCCACGACCATGTGAATCTACCGATCCTGGTGGCGGGCGGCGCCGGCGGACGGCTCAAAGGCGGTCAGCACATCAAGTACGACGAACCGGAGCCGCTGGCGAACTTGCACCTGACCTTGCTGGAGAAAACGGGCGTTCAAATCGAATCGTTCGCTGACAGCAACGGCCAGATCGACGGTCTGGTTGCACTGTAGAGACGGGAGAAGGTAATGCGAGCGATTGCAGTTTTCTTCCTGGCGACGGCGAGCCTGTTCGCGGCGCCGACGGGTACGGCGGCATACCTTGCTGACGCGGCCGAGCAAGGAGACCGGGCGGCGGTTCGCGAGTTGATTGCTCAAGGCTCCGCGGTTGACGCCGCGCAGGTTGACGGAATGACGGCGCTGCACTGGGCCGCTTACCGCGATGATCTGGAGACGGCCCAACTGTTGATTGGAGCCAAGGCCAACGTTGAGGCGACCAATCGCTATGGCGTGTCTCCGCTGTCGCTGGCAGCGACCAACGGCAATGCTGTAATGATCAAGGCCCTACTGGACGCCGGCGCCGATGCGAATACAATGCGGCTGGGCGGCGAGACAGTGCTGATGACCGCGGCACGGACCGGCAAGGCCGACGCGGTGCGGGTGCTGTTGGCCCACGGCGCCGACCCCAACCAAACGGCGAGCGACGACGGCCAGACGGCCCTCATGTGGGCGGCGGCGGAAGGGCACGCGGAAACCGTACAAGAACTTTTACGCGGCGGCGCCGACCTGAACGCGCGTCTTCCTTCGGGGTTTACGGCAACGTTTTTTGCCGTACGAAACGGTCGCATGGCCGCGGCCAGAACGTTGCTCGAAGTTGGGGCCGACGTCAACCAAAAGATCGAGCCCGCGCCAGGGGTTCGGGGCGGCCCGAGGCCTGGATCGACGCTGCTGCATCTGGCGGCCGGCAATGGGCATTTTGAATTGGCGGCAATGTTGTTGGATTCCGGGGCGGACCCGAACGCGGCGGAGAACGGTTATACCGTGCTGCACAAACTTGCGGAAGTCCACAAGGCGCCTGGCGGAGACTACGATCCCGCGCCTCAAGGCTCGGGTGAAATGAGTCTGATGGAGTTTGTCGAATACATCGTCAAGAAAGGCGCTAACTTAAACGCACGCATGACGGAGAACGTCAATATCGGCGGCGTACGATTGAACCATCTGGGCATGACGCCATTCCTGCTCGCTGCGCAACAAGCGGACGCAGAGTATATGCGCAAGTTAGCTGACTTGGGCGCAGATCCGAATCTTACGAATGAAGACAACAGCACGGCTTTGATGATCGCGGCCGGAATCGGTACGCGTTCGCCCGGCGAAGACGCAGGCACGGAAGAAGAAGTGATCGAGGCGATGCAGGCGGCGCTCGATCTCGGCGCGGACATCAACGCGGTCGACAACAACGGCGAGACGGCGATGCACGGAGCCGCTTATAAGAACGCCCCGGCGGCGGTCGAGTGGCTTGCTGAAAAGGGCGCGGACATCAACATTTGGCACAAGAAGAACAGTGCGGGCTGGACGCCGCTGATCATCGCCCGGGGCTATCGCTGGGGCAACTTCAAGCCTTCGCCTCCCACGGTCGAAGCGCTGAGCCAGGTGATGCTCGCAAGAGGCGTCACGCCGACATTTGAGCCGGCGAAGAGCGGAGAGATCTACTAGCGGCGAGCCGTCACTCCCTTGTAGCCTTTGCAGGGCTATAATCGCGGCATTGTGAGAAAGCTGCTTGTCTTCGTTTCCCTTGGGCTGCTGGTGTTTTCTTACATCAGCGCGCAGAACCGGCAGGCGCGTGACCGGCGCATCCGTTTCCCGGATGTGCCGGGGTTTTTAACGCTGAAGTGCGACTTGCACATTCACACGGTGTTTTCGGACGGAGCGGTTTGGCCGGATATTCGCGTCCAGGAAGCGGTACGCGACGGGCTGGACGCGATCTCGTTGACGGAGCACTTGGAGTATCAACCCCACAAGGACGACATTCCGCACCCGGACCGGAATCGATCGTATGAGATCGCCAAGGAAGCGGCCGAGAACGAATCGCTGATCATCATCCGCGGCTCGGAGATCACCCGCGATATGCCGCCGGGCCATAACAACACGATTTTCATTGAGGACGCAAACAAGCTGCTGAAAGACGATGCGGTCGAGGTGTTCCAGGAGGCGAAGCGGCAGGGCGGCTTTAGTTACTGGAATCATCCGAACTGGACGGCGCAGAAGCCGGACGGCAGGGCGGAGTTGACGGATATGCACCGGCAGCTTATCCGCGACGGGCTGTTGCAGGGCATCGAAGTGGTCAACGAGCTGACCTACTCGGATGAGGCGCTGCAGATTGCATTGGACAACAATCTGACGATATTGGCGACGTCGGACGTACATGGACTCGTGGATTGGCTGTTTGAAGTTCCGCAGGGCGGGCATCGGCCGATCACGTTGGTCTTTGCCGAAGAGCGGTCGGAAGCCGGGATCGAGGCAGGGCTGCGGGCGGGCCGCACGGTGGCGTGGTTCAACAATACGTTGATCGGCAGGGAAGAGAACTTGAGGCCGTTGATCGAGGCGTCGTTGACGGTGAAGGAATCCAGTTACCGAGGCGATACGGACGTGTTGACGGTGATGATCGAGAACACGTCCGATGCGGCGTACGTGCTGGATAACCGGTCGGAGTTCACTTTCCATCGCGATGCGGATCTGGTGACATTGGCCCCGCAGGCCGTGACGATGCTTGAGGTGAAGACGGGAGGGCGACGCGCCGGCGTCTCGCTGGAGTTCGAGGTGCTGAACGCGATCACCGCGCCGGGGACGCACCCGGAGATTACGCTCGACGTGTCGCCGCGTTAGCGCTGCTGACGGCGCCGCTCAAGACGCTCTTGGCGTTCGCGCTCCATGGCTTCGTAATCCCGCAGGAAGTAAGGCACGCCCGTGGTGGCGGTGCGCAGCCGGTTGAGGGCATGCGGCGTTGTGACGTAGAGGTACTCGAAGTTCGGTCCCGCGAAGGTCACATTGCTGGGTCCGGTTCCGCGCACGGGCGTGTCGATGACGCCGCTGAAGCGGTCTTCGGTATCGAAGACTTGGATGCCGAGGGTGGCGGCGACGAAGACGCGGTCTTGGGTGTCGACCGTCATGCCGCCGGAGCCTGGCGTGGCGGTCTCAAAGGGAAGGCGCAACGGGGCGAAGACGGGAGCGCCGGCGGTCAGCGAGCCGTCGAGTTCGGCACGGAAAGCCCACAGGTGAGGCTTTTCGCTATCGGTGACGACGACCGCGCCTTCGCGGTGCGCCAAGATGATGCCGTCGGGACGCAGGTTTTCGGCGACAGGCTTGACTGTGACGCGGTCGGGGCTGACGTACCAGATGCGTCCGCCGGCGGGGTCGGTGAACCAGATCGAGTTGTCGCCGGCCACGACGAGATCATCGACGCTGATGTCGCTGGCGATGATCTTATATTTTCCGTCGGGGGAGTAGGCGGCGATGCGGTTCTCGCCAGCCTGAGCGGCGTAGAGCAGGCCGTCGGGTCCGACCATCATGCCGCCGGTCTTGTAGCTGTTATCGCTGAACGGGGTGATCTTCTTGGTCGCGTGATCGAGCTTGTAGATGATGTCGGCTGAGGAGTCGGCGAAAAAGAGGTTGCCTTCGCGGTCGGCCGCAGGGCCTTCAGCGAACTGGTAGCCGTCGGCGACGAGTTCCCATTCTTCGCCGGGGATCAAGATTTGGCTGAGCGGCAGATCTTGGGCGCTTGCAGGCAAGACCAGGCAGAGGACGGCGACGAGAGAGCGGATGTGATGACGAATCATTGGTCCTTCCAGTCGCGCCAGATCCAGCGCATGGCGTCGGGGAAGATGGAGCCGCCGTGGTTGCCGCTGTGCGTGCCGTGTCCTAGGACTAATTTGTGGTCGTAGCCCATGTATTCTAGGGCGGCGTCCATGGACT
>CAMPKL010000224.1 GCA_946887065.1 uncultured Bryobacterales bacterium | reverse complement strand
GTCTGGATCCATACGAGCGTGGGCGATGAAGCGTCTGCCGAATGTCAACGATTCCGTTCCGTCCCAACGCACGTGGATTCTTGGCGGCCTTGCTCTGTCGGCGCTGCTCGGTTTTGGCGCGCTTCTGTCCATCTCGCTTCAGCTGCGGCGCGGCGTGGAGAACTTGCATCACGGATTGGAACGCTTGGAGTCAGACTTGTCGTTCCGTTTGCCGGCCGTGCCAGGCGACCTGGGCGCAGTAGCGGAAGCGATCAACAAGATGGCCGGTTCGCGCGACGCTTTGGAACAGCATCTGCGCCAGCAAGAG
The DNA here is from genome assembly GCA_946887065.1 of uncultured Bryobacterales bacterium. The sequence goes on along the minus strand of CAMPKL010000224.1, from coordinate 6,158 downwards.
CGTCTCGCCGCGCTAGGGCGGGTGGTTGGCGGCGTGGCGCACGAGATTCGCAATCCGCTGAACTCGTTGCGCTTGACGCTTGAACTGCTGGCACGTCGCCTGCGGAGAGATACGGGAGATACGGAACAGATCGACGCAGCGGTGTCGGAGGTGGATCGCCTTGACGGCATCCTGACGAAGCTGTTGGCCTTCGGGCGTCCCGGCGGAGCGGAAGTGCGGGAGCGCCAAATGCTTGAGCCGACAATCCGGCGGGCGGTGGCCATGGCCGAAGAGCGCGCCACTCGCCGGAATATCCATGTCGAAGTAGACCTGGCGGGCGGCAGTGTATGCGAGGCGGAGGTTGACGCTGCGCAGATCGAGCAGGTCTTGTTGAACCTCTTGTTGAATGCGGTGGAAGCTTCGCCGGACGACAACCGAATTGACGTCGTTGCTCGCAACGGAGCCGGGGCGGTGGAGATTGATGTGACCGACTATGGCTCTGGGGTCGACCCGGAAGTCCGCGAGAAAATATTCGACCCCTACTTCACAACCAAAGACACGGGCTCCGGTCTAGGCCTGGCGATTTCTCGGGAGATCCTACGCCGTCATGGCGGCGACCTGCGTTTTGAAAGCACAGCGGGGCGGACGGTATTTCGAGTGGTGATCCCGGCGGCCGGCGAAAGGGTTGAATGAGTAAGAAGATGCGTGTCCTCATTGCAGAAGACGACGATCAAGCGCGTAAGGCGTTGACGCAGCTGCTTGAAGACGAAGGATATAAGGTGTCGGCTGCTGAGGACGGCGCGGCAGCGAGAGCGCTCCTTGCGGGATCCCCTTCTGATTCATCCGGATTCGACGTCGTCTTGCTGGACATCCGCATGCCGAAACTCGACGGGCTGAGTCTGCTGCGGCTGCTTCAGCAGCGGGACGACGCGCCCGTTGTGCTCGTTATGACCGCCTACGGGGCTTCGTCAATCGCTATCGAAGCGATGAAGCTCGGCGCTTATGATTACTTGCCGAAGCCACTGCGCTTTGACGAGTTGCTGTTGCAAATTGAGCGCGCCCTGGAGTCGCGCCGCAGAGTCCGGCTGCTTGAATCCTATCAGGCTGACGAAGCGAACCTGGACGGACGGCTCATTGGATCGAGCCCGGCGATGCAGCAGGTCTACAAGCTGATCGGCAGAGTAGCCCCCACGGATTCGACCGTGCTCATACGGGGAGAGTCGGGTTCAGGCAAAGAGTTGGTCGCGCGCGAGATCCACCATCACAGTAAGAGGTCAGGCGGGCGATTCGTCGCCATCAACTGTGGAGCCATTCCCCCGGGCCTGATCGAGAGTGAGTTGTTCGGGCACGAGAGGGGCGCCTTCACTGGGGCCACGCAACGGCGCATCGGACGATTTGAGGCGGCTGATGGTGGCACGCTCTTTTTGGATGAAGTGGGCGATCTCGCGCCCGAGACGCAAGTTCGCCTGTTGCGGGCCTTGCAAGAGCGAACCATTGAGCGCGTGGGCTCTGAAAGAAGCGTCCGGCTCAACGTGCGAGTGATTGCCGCCACGCACGTCGATCTGGAAGCTGCGGTGAGAGAATGCCGCTTTCGCGAAGACTTGTATTACCGGCTCAATGTCTTTTCGATACCGTTGCCCGCTTTGCGGGATCGTCTGGAGGATATAGCGGAACTCTCCGAGGCGCTGCTGCGCAAAATCGTGCAACGCGCCGGAACCCCGCCGGCGTCCCTGAGCCGCGAGGCCTTGGCGGCTCTTCGCGCTCGCCCGTGGCCCGGCAACGTGCGCGAACTTGAACACACGCTGGAGCGCGCCGCCATCTTCGCCCAAGGCGGCCTGATTACCCCGGACCATCTAGAACAGCCGGAAGCGAGTTTCCAATCCGAGCCGTTTGATGCAATTTCGTTGAGCGCCGGCTTCCATACGATCGTCCGCGGTCTCGAACGGCGACTCATTGAACGCGCGCTCCACGAGGCCAACGGCAACCGCACCGAGGCGGCCGCCCGTTTAGGCATCAGCCGCCGGCTGCTCTACGACAAACTGAAGCAATTGGATATCTCCGCCGCGGAGGCCGAAGTGGACCGTCGTTGACGAAGGCTTGCCGCGGTGGATTTGAAACGGGAGGGATAAATGGTCGGGGCGCCGAGATTCGAACTCGGGACCTCTTGCTCCCGAAGCAAGATAACCTACTAGTCACTGCTCGTCGCGCGTCATCCTCCTGACGACATAAGTAGTTGCTTTGAAGGCTATTATGGTTGACGGCAGAGTCGTTGGCAGACAAACTTAGACGTATTCGGCCTCTTCATGTACGGACACCACACGGACACAAAATGGTAGATCGCCGAGCGTCTAAACATGAGACTGACTGAGCAAGCCATACGAAAGCTACCGATGCCGTCCAAAGGCAATAAGATCTACTACGACGATCTGGTCAAGGGTCTTGGCCTACGCATCACGGCCGCCGGGGCAAGGGCCTTCGTACTGAACTACCGAGTCCACGGACGGGAGCGCCGCCTCACGATTGGCTCCTGGCCTGAGTGGAGCGCCACCGCAGCCCGAGAGCGCGCCAAGGAATTGTGCCGTGCAATCGACCGCGGAGAGGATCCTCTCGCACAGAAAGAGCAGTTCCGAACCGATCCAACTTTCGGGGAACTCGTGAAGGAGTATTTCCGGGTCGAGGCCTCAAAACAAAAAGGAAGGTCGAACTACGAACGAATGCTGGAGAAGGACGCCTTACCGAAGTGGCGAAACATTAGGGCGGCAGAGATCAAACGGCGCGACGTGATGTCGCTTATAGAGAAGAAGGCGGAGAGTGCGCCTATAACGGCCAATCGACTGTTCGAGTTAATCAGAAGGGTATTCAACTTCGCCATTCGACGCGACCTCGTGGAGGCGAATCCATGCGCTTTGGTGAAGAAGCCGGGCGTGGAACGATCCAAGGATCGCGTTCTTTCCCGTGACGAGATCAAGACTTTCTGGGAAGCGCTGGACGGCCTCCACTTCAGCGACCAGACCGCCGCAGCCCTTCGATTGATCCTCGTGACTGCGCAACGCCCAGGCGAGGTAGCTTCGATGCGATGGGAGAATGTAGACCTGAAGGCGGGCTGGTGGACGATCCCATCTGAACAGGCCAAGAACGACCTCGCCCATCGCGTCCCGTTAAACGGCGTCGCAAGAGAGATCCTGGCATCGTTGCCTTCCGTCTCGCCGTGGGTTTTCCCCTCGCCCGAACAGGGCCAGCATATGCACCGCAACGCTATCGCCATGGCTTTGCGCCGAGCCCGTGTACGAGCCAAGAGCCCGCTCACGGTGAGTAACTTCAGCCCTCACGACCTGCGGCGCACAGCGGCCTCCCATATGGCCTCCGCCGGCGTCGAGCGATTCGTAGTCGGGCGGTTGCTGAATCACGTCGAATCGGGGGTGACAAGAGTCTACGACCGACACAGTTACGACGCCGAAAAGCAAAAGGCAACGACAATGTGGGAGAGGCTTCTCCGGGCAATTTTGGCTGACGCCACGCGCGCAGAGGTAGTATCGATCCGATGACGACCGACCGTGGCAAGCATGTAGGAAAACTTCAGGGCGCACACCTTGACCCATGGAAAAGGGTTCCACTCCATACCGAGATTGAGTTCCATCATGGCCTGCCAGAACCAGAGGCGCTGAATTCGCTCTATTCGACGATTGATCGCATAGAGTACGCGGTCAGGCATCGGCTCGAGGCGAAGGGATATAGCGGCAGAGTCGGATCACTTCTGGCGCGTGCAGCTCACGAAGATCTTCGTGGCGGAAGTCCCAAGAATCTACTCGACTCTTCGGGTGTTCGCATCACCAATGAATTGGCTTCCGAAGAGGGCGCTCAAGAAATTCCAAATGATGTGCGAGACCTTGTCCTTTCGATGTTGTTTCTTAACGTCGTCCACGGTTGTGTGTCGAACGGTCATGCGATCCAGGCTGTCGAGGCGATGTTCCACGCCACGTTTTTTGCGATTCGCGGCGAAGCAGACATGACTCTGAGGGATCACAAGAAGGCTAAGGCGACCGATATGGGCGCAAGGAACAAGAATACCCCTAAGAACGTCAGGGTTCGCAAGGTCTACGACGCATACCTCAGAGGCACGCCACCCCTGCCAGGCGATGGCGCTACTGGCGTTGCCCAGCGGGCCTTTCACAAACTACGCGCGGACTGGAGGCTTGAGGCGAAGCAATCAACGGAGTACGGCCGAAACGTTGAATCTCGCCTCTCTCCTTGTGCGACCAAGGTCGTCCGCCGCTTGTTCTACGAGCTACGTTCCCTCGGCTGGAAGCCAAGCAAAGACTATCGATCTATTCGAAATCATCAAGTGAACAAAGAGTAAACGAACTGCGTTCGATGACTCCCGCTCATCGTCTTCCAAGACATGAGCACAATACACAGGGACATTGACAGCCCTTTCAACGACTACCTCACCAAGCAGCAATTCTGCGCGGCCGTTCCTGGCGGCCCAATCAGCGAGCGTACCGCAGACCGCTGGGACGCACTCCGAGTCGGACCTCCGCGCGTAAAGTGCGGTCGCAAGGTTCTCTATTCCAAACATGACGTTCGACAGTGGCTTGAGTCGCGTACTCAGCGCCCACTCCGGGAGATGTCGCGATGAAGGCCCCGAGCGGTTCGACCAACGCTGAACGGGACCACCCGCAAGAGTATACTGGCACGCCGCTCAGATCGGCTTGCGACCTGGGCGACCTGACTGAAGCCGATTACCAGCGGCTTGCGGCAAGAGCGATCAACCGTGAGACGGCTGATGCTGCCGGGATTCGACGGGTTGACGCCGCCGAAGGCGCGCAGTTGATAGGACGCAGCGGCCGCGCCGACACATCCTACGCTGGGCTTATCATCCCCTATCACCGTCCGGGCGAGGACAGGGTACGCGAGTTTCGTCTGCGGCGAGACAAACCGGACCTAGAACTCCGCGCGGATGGCTCGACTCGGGAGAAGTCCAAGTACATGTCGCCGCCGGGCCGCGGATCACTCGTCTATTTCCCGTCTCGGGTGACGCCTGAACAAGTCGGCGACAGCCGACTGGTGCTTGTCCTTACCGAAGGCGAATTCAAAGCCATAGCTCTGGATCAACTCGCGCGCCAGGATCCTGCCGCGCTAGCCTTTCTGGCGATCTCGGTCCCGGGCGTCTGGAATTGGCGTGGCACGGTCGGAAAGAAAGAAGGCCCTGGAGGCGGGCGCCAGGACGTCAAAGGGCCGATCCCGGACCTCGACCTGATTGCATGGAAGGGTCGACGTGTGCTGATTGCCTTCGACGCTGACGGCGCGACAAACCCTCAGGTTGCTAACGCCGAGGCGGCGCTCGCCCGTGAGCTACGGAGTCGTGGCGCAAGCGTTGCATTTCTGCGCTGGTCTATTACTGCCGGTAAAGGGATCGACGACCTACTCGCGGCGAAGGGATCGGACCATGTGCTTCAGTTGATCGCCGCGACAGACTGGAACGAGGCGGAACTTGCCGGGGAAGAAGAGCGAGAGCGGCTAAAACAAGCCGACGTTCTTGTTGCGGCGGCCCGCGGGGGGAGTGAATTGTTTACCGACGGCGACGATGTTTTCGCGGACATCGACGACGGGGTCGTCCGCCAAACGGTGAAGATCAACTCAACGCAATACCAGCGGTGGCTGCGCCAAATTTTCTACCGCACACGACGCAATTCCCCAGCCGCCGAATCGATGTCACTGGCGATTGCTACCCTCGACGCGATCGCGCACTTCGCGGAACCGCCGGTCGAACGGAAAGTCTTCAGCAGAACAGCCGAGGCTGGGGGGAAATTGTACATCGACTTGGGCGACGATCACTGGCAAGCGATTGAAGTCGGTAAGGAGGGGTGGCAGATCGTCAGGCGGCCTCCGGTTCGCTTCCAGCGCTTCAAGGGGATGTTGGCGTTACCCGTGCCCGAGCGCGGCGGCAAACTCGAGGGTCTGCGTGGCCTGCTAAACATCAAGACAGAAGAAGATCTAATCCTAGTCGTGGCGTGGCTGCTGGCTGCCTTGCGCCCCAACGGGCCCTATCCGCTGTTGTCTCTGAGCGGTGAACAGGGGAGCGCCAAGAGCACACAAGCTCGAATCCTTCGCTCGCTAGTCGATCCAACCCGCATTTTGCTGCGGTCGTTGCCGCGCGACGAACGGGACCTGTATATCAC
>CAMPKL010000223.1 GCA_946887065.1 uncultured Bryobacterales bacterium | reverse complement strand
GTTCGATCCCGCCTGGGAAAGTCAGTTGTCGACGGCGCTCGAGGAATATTCCGACCAGCCGCTGAAGGGGCCTTCGAAGCTGGAGACGCCGGCGAACGCGGCTGCCGGCTACCGCAAGTGGCTTGAGTTGAACGTGCGTCCGCAAAAGCAAGACGGCTACTCGATGGTCGAGATCTTCTTGCCGCTGGGCGACATCAGTTCGGACCAAATGCGCGGCTTGGCCAACGTGTTGCACAAGTACGTCAAGAGCACGGTTCGCCTGACCGTGAGCCAAAATATCCTGTTGCGCTGGATCACGAATGAGGACTTGCCGGCGCTTTACGAGGACCTCAACGCTCTACAGATTGCCGAAGTTGGCGCCGGGAAGCTGAAAGACATGACCGCTTGCCCGGGAACGGATTCCTGCAAGTTGGGCATTTCGTCGTCGCGCGGTTTGGCCGCCGTGATGCACGAGAAGTTCTCGAACGGCATGAGTGATCTGGCCGACCGCAGCGATCTGAAGATCAAAATGTCGGGCTGCTTCAACTCTTGCGGCCAGCATCACATTGCTGACCTGGGCTTCTTCGGATCGGTCCAGCGCAAGGGCCAGAATTCGGCGCCGGTGTTCCAAGTCGTGCCCGGCGGGACGACGAACAACAACGCGGACCGCTACGGACTTGCCATCGGCAAGGTTCCCGCCAAGCGCGTGCCCGACACGATTCGACGCCTCGTTGAGTTTTATGACCGCGAGAAGCACGACAACGAAACGTTCGGCGACGTCGTCGAGCGTGTCGGTAAAACCCGCCTCAAGGAAGAGATCGCAGACTTGGCTGAGTTGCCGGTGATGGAAGAGAACGACGACCTCTACCGCGATAACCGCCAGACGTGGATGTATCACAAGAGCGTCGGCGTCGGCGAATGCGCGGGCGAAGTCGTCGATCAGGCTGAGTTCATGCTCAACGACGCGGACCGTTTGCACTTCGAGGCCACGATCGCGCTGGAGCGGGGCAATACAGGTGAAGCCGCTCAGAAGGCTTTGCAGGCGCAGATGAAGGCGGCGGATGGGTTGCTGTTTACCAAGGGCCTGTTGCTCTCGGACAAATACGACACCGTGGCCGAGTTCCGCAAGCTGTTCTACGATGCGGGCAAGTTCTCGAAGCCGTTCGCAGAAAACTTTTTCCGCTCGGCCGAAGAGAGTGCGGACGAAGCCTCTGCCGCGGCACGGTCGCGCGTGGAAGAGGCGACGTTGTTTATTGAAGCGGCGCAGGGCGTTTACAGCCAGGCGTAACAGTTGGAAATCATGGCAAACGATCTGCAACGCATCGACTGGAAAGTCCAGGTCGGGACGCCCGAGAAGTACTCGGTCGACCCGATCTTGACGGTATTCGAACGCTGGCGTCAGGAGACCGACGCTCCCGAGGACTGGGTCGATCTCGCCGACTACGCGCACATGGAGCGCGGGCCCAAAGTCATGATGGCCGGCAAGCGCGACCATTTTTCGCTCGACACGAATGTCCCCGGACCCGGCCTGTTGCTGCAAACGCGCAAGGGCTTAGCGGGTTCCGTCGAAGAGCGTTTCGTCGAAGCGATGAAGCGTCACCTGACGCTTTCCGTTCGGCTCACCGGCGAAGAGGAATGGCCGGCGAACCTAGAGCCGCAAGGCGGCCAGTGGAGCGTTGCGATCAACGATCGGCTGGGCTTTCCCAACGACGACGCTACCGTGGCCGCTCTGAAGAGCGGCCTGACCGCGGCGCTCGACCGCATCTTCGGCAAAGACGGCTACACCCTCACCCGCGACGAAGACCCGCAGCGCCGCTACGGCTACACCATCCAAGCCAAAACCGCCCGCTCGCTCGCAGAAATCCTGGGCGGGATCAGCTAGCCGTCTCCGCGGGAACCGGACGTTGTCCCTCGGAAACCTACCCTGTTCGGTTAGTGGAAGAAAAGCACCTTCGGCCTAATGATGTCGCCGGCGAGGACGCGCTTAGCCGAGACCGAATAAGACGAATTCCCGCCAAGAGCGGCATCGAGGACGGCTTCGTGATCGTCCACCCGGTGATAGGTGCAAATGGCCAAGTGCGGTTTGAATCTCTGCAACACCTTGGCGGCGCCGTTTAGCGCTCGCTGCTCGGCGCCTTCGATATCCATCTTGATCCAATCCACGCGGTCCAGGCCCAGTTCGGCGACAAAATCATCCAGCGGCGCCACGGGCACGTCATCATAGGCGACTGCACCGGCCTGGCGGAAGAAACCGTGGGCTCCGGGGTTCGACGTCGAGTGGAAAAAAGTCAACTTATCCTTCTTGTCCCATACGCCGGCCTGAATGAGTTTGACGCGACCGTCGGCGATCTCGTCTTTAAGATTCTCGCGGAAGCACCAGTAGTTTTCTGGGTCAGGCTCGAATGCCACCACCAACTCGGCTCCGCGGCTGAGCGCGAGTTTCGTGTAGAAGCCGACATGCCCGCCGCAATCGATGACGACGTCGCCGGGCTTAATTTTGATTTCGTCGATCTCGTATTCGGCGAGGTCAGTCATCTCTTCCACAATGAGCGCGACGGACGGGTGATTTGCCGCCGGGGCCCACATGTCGCCAAGCGCGGTGCGGTAGAGTTCCAACTCACCTTGAGGGCCGGCTTGCCGGCCCACGACTTCGACGAAACGCTCTGGGTCGATTTGTCTAAAAAACGAGAAACGTTCGCCGAAAGCTTCCTTGGCGGTATAGGGCCAGGATAGATAAGGCAGGTTGCCGGCAGCCTTCTTCGCGATGATGGCCGCTCGCCAGTAAGCCGATTCGCCGCCTCGATCGCGGGAGGAAAAGTACAATCCGGCCGCCAGCGCTATGACGGCGACGCAGGCTGTTCGCTTTCTGTCCGACGTGAAGATCATCGCCGTCGCGCTCAGGACGGCGAAAAACGCCAGCGGCACGTCGGGATGAATTGAAGACGCTGATAGCGAGCCGCCCAGGAACTGGAATGAGGCGAGCCCCACGCCCAGGGCCAGGAAACCGGCGGCGCGAAACCAGCGGCCACGCTCGCTGGAGCCGTAGAACTGTCCGACTGCGAGGATCAAGGACGCGGCGGGGACCAATCCGGGTAGGGAATAGATTAAGCCGGCAGCCAGTATGCACACCGCGATAAGAAAGGACACGCGTACTTTTGGATTTGGCGCCACAAATCGAGAATAGAGGCATAGGGGAAGTTGATCAAGTTCTAAACCTCAAAAAGTACTGAAGTACCATGCCGCGGTCGTCCTTGAATTTCACGCAACCTGCACGTTTCCTTAGCCCCACAAAACGGAGAAGGGGGCAAGGATACTCTCACAAATGCGCCCAAAAGACGCGACCGTGATCCGGATTAGTGGGCGGCGCGCGCCGCTTGCGGCGATTCTAGCTTCGATTAGCTCGCGAACCTACTTTTTCTGGCCTTCGTAAATCGTCCTACGCCGGTAACTGTCGACCATCCCGTCGATACCCCAACCAGTAAGAAAGCCCGAGCCAGTCGCAAAAGCAACGTCGGCGACGCGATTCCATCTGGGAACGTCAGCGTTCACGGAAATTGCCGCCATGATGGCTATGCCGGTGATCTGTCCAAACTTGCTTTTCTTGCCGGAGTCGATGCGCACGCGGCGCACGTCAGGCCGGTCGAATGTTGCGACGCCCTTCTTATGACGCACTACGAGCGTCTCATCGGTCACTTGCTCGACGGTGCCATTCATGCGGCCGCCGCGCGAGAACAGCTTGACCTCAATCCGTTCCCCAGGCCCGAGACCCTGGACCGGCGCCCACGCGGCCGCTTGAGCGAACAGTCCCAGCGGCGAGGCGAAGCCGAGGCGACAGAAAACGAGTAGGGTCTTCACGGATTTAGCCCTCCTTATCAGCCCACGGATATATAAAGTCGCGGGGATTATAACCGCGGTTTATGGAGATGACCAGTAAATTCGGCGGGATTATGAAACCAAGCAACCATGTGCTCACGCCCACGGCTCGGGTCGGCCTAGCTTAATCCCCCGCCGTAGTCGCCTTCGCCTTGAACGGCGTAGCGGTCAGACTCGGATCCACAGGCTGACGCCGCGTCCGTTCCTTGTCGTCGTACATGCGCTGATCGCTCAGGTAAATCAGCTCGTCCGGGTCGGCGGCGTCGTCGGGGAACAGCGCCGCCCCCACGCTAATCATCGGACGCACTTGTATCCCCTCGCCCAGCTCAACCGGCGACTCGGAGACCATCTTCTTCATGTGCTCGACGGACGTCATCATGTCTTCGGCCTTGATGCCCGGCAGGATCGCCAGAAATTCGTCTCCGCCGATGCGGCCCACGAAGTCGTAACTGCGCAGTGACTGCCGCAAGCGGGCCGCCGTGGCCGCTAACAGCCGGTCGCCGGCGGCATGGCCGTAAGAGTCGTTGACGGGCTTGAGACCATCGAGATCCATGAACAGCACGCCAATGGTTTGCTCTTGGCGCCGGGCGCGATTGAGTTCTTGCTCCAAGCGTAAGAAAGAGGCGCGGGCGTTGGGCAGGGACGTCACCGTATCCGTATTGGCGTCGATGTGAATCTTGCGCAACTGTTGCGAAGCGACCAGCGTCGACGACATCTTGTCGGCCAGCAGCGACAGGAACAGCGTCTGATCCGGGTCGAAGGCTTCGGGCCGTTCGGCGCAGACAAGCATCATACCGACGATGCGCTCTTGCACGATGAGCGGCACGGCCAGCGTGCAACGGGCGAACTCGAAGTAGCGCGGCTCTTCGCCTTCGCCGACGGGAGGCCGATCGTCCATGGCGGGGGCCATGGTTTCGACGGCTTTGCCGATGACGCCGCCGATCGCCGGCAGCCACAGGCGTCCAGTGCAGTGCGCGGGCAAACCGGAGGAAGCCTGCAACAGGAACTTGCCGCGCTTCGGGCTATGCACGAACAACGCCGCTGTGCGCGCGCCGCATTCTTGCGCGATGATGCGCAACGCTTCTTGGAAGGTCCGCTCGAAATGCAGATCCGCGCCGAGGACGCTAAGCACTTCGTAAAAGGCAGCCAAGTGGTCGGGCCGGCGGCTAAGCTTCTGCAGCGTCTTGATGCGCGAGGAGGCGATGATGTCGACCTCGTCGTGAATCCAGGTTTGTTTCACCTTCGGCGCGCTGTCGGCTGCGGCCTTGGAAGCTTCGCGGTCAGCCGCGAGTTCCACAACGAGTTGGTCCATGTGCGAGGGCAACTCGTCGAGGAAGAGATCGAGGATGTGCGGATCGAAGATCGTGCCGCGCTGGCGCTGCATCAGCTCGATGGCTTTCTCCATCGACATGGCCTTGCGGTAAGGGCGGTCGCTAATGAGTGCGTCGAAACAATCGACTACGGTCAAAATCCGTGCCAGCGGCGGAATGTTCTCGCCGGTTAGTCCGCGCGGGTATCCCGAACCGTCCCAGTGCTCGTGGTGGCACAGCACGACTTCGTCGACGGGCTCGGGGAAATCCATGGCGGAGACGATGCCCGCGCCGATGGCGGCGTGCGTGGAGATGGTTTGAAATTCGCGGTCGTCGAGGCGGCTCGGTTTCTGCAGGATGTAATCGGGCACGCCGACCTTGCCGACATCGTGCAGCACGGCGGCGAGTTGCAGAGTGCGGATCTCTTCAGGCGTGCAACCCCTCTTGCGGCCGAGCTGCGTGGCAAGGAACTTCACGCGGCGCAGGTGACCGGCCGTGCTGCCGTCTTTGGCCTCAATGGCCACGGCCAGAGTTTCGAGCGCGCGCTGCCGAATATCGGCAAGGCTTTGCGCCCGGTCTTCGCGGTCGTGCAGTTGCGGGAAGTAATTCCGCAGGTAGAAGTACGCGCCGCCGATCACCCCGATCGCCAGCAAGCTATCCCAGAAGCTACGCGGTTCGAGCAGCAGTCCGGTGACGATCACGCCGAAGGGCGCGAGCAAATAGATCGGACTGGTCCAGAAGAAACGATTGCGCCAAACATCCCACGGGCTGCGCGATTGCTGGATGGCCACCAGGATCGACCGCAAGCTGGTCTGCACAAGGAAGTAAGCAACGGCGGCAAGGCCCAGAGAGAGTCCCCGCGAAATCGCATCGCCCGAACCCAAAGCATTCAGAATCCCGCCGGCGACCGGCACGCACAAAGCGACGACCGAAACGCGAAACAGTACCTCGAGCAGCAAACGGCCCAAGGAAGTCTCGCGCCGGTCGTCGGCCAACAGATATTCAAAGACTTCCACCGAGGCGATCACGGCGAAAGCCCAAAAAGCCGGCAGCGTCGCGATAGCTGAGAAGCTGAAGACGAAGGCAAGCGAGAAGATGCCCTCAACCGCCGGCATCTCCAGGCGTAGACGAGTTGCCATGCAGGCGACGAGCAACAGGATCGTAACCGCTGTCCAGTTCGGGCTCCCGGCTGCGGGCAGCACCGCATACACGGCATACGTGGCCGCGGCGGCGACAAGCGCGGTAAACAGACCGCCGGACGAACCGAGGTCCGTATTTTCTGTTGCTAGCGCAGGCATCGGCTGTGAGTTTTTGGCCGTCTCGGGAG
>CAMPKL010000222.1 GCA_946887065.1 uncultured Bryobacterales bacterium | reverse complement strand
ATGCGATTCAGCACGCCGAGCATTACAAACCGCTGTGGGTGCGGTCGTTGCTGGTGCCGACCGCGAACATCGGTTCTTCGCTGGGTTATCTTGTGATGGCTGTCGGTTTGATGCTCTCCGGACCGGAGGGGCCGGGATTCATCTTCACTGCCGGCGTAATAATGTTCTCCGCGGTCATCTTGTTCCAACTTGTGACGTTGCCGGTGGAGTTCGACGCTACGGCTCGCGCCAAGGAACGCGTGGTGGCGGACGGGATTGTCACTTCCAGAGAGCGCGAGGGGGTCGACCGGGTGTTGAACGCCGCGGCGCTCACCTACATTGCCGCCGCGGTCAGCTCGTTGCTGACGCTGTTGTATTTTTTGATGCGGGCCGGCCTGTTGGGCGGCCGCCGCGAATAGCTCAGGCAGTCAGGACCAATAGCCGACGTAGATTCCAATCAGCCAGCCGGTTATGGCCGCTGTGATGGGTGATGCGGCGAATGCCGCTCCCACGCGCAGCCATTGTACCCGTCCAGGCCAAAACGATACCAACGCTTGTGATGCGATCACGCTAAGGAAAGCAACAGTTGCGAAGTCCCCGTGGGCGCACCAGGGACAGTGCGGCGGCGTTGCATTGTGAATATTGCAGTGATCGGCGTAACCGGCCCAGATGAACGTGCAGCCGCATTGGTAGACCATGTGGCACCAGTTGATGAAGAAGATCGCTGTGAATCCGGCCGCGCCGGCAAACAGCAATGCCTTGCCCAGTAGGCCTTTCACAGGCAACAGTATCGCAGTGCGCGATAACGCATTGTTATAATCGCCGATTCGTATGTCACAACCTTTTCGTCTCGACGGCCGCCGCGCTCTCGTCACTGGCGGCGCCAGCGGGATCGGCGAGCAAACCGTTCGCGCGCTTGCTCAGGCAGGCGCCCAAGTCTTCATTGCCGATCTCAATCAAGATGCCGCGGCTAAACTCGCCGCCGAGGTCGGCGGCGGTGCGTCCGGCGTCGGCATGGACGTGAGCGATCCCGGCTCGGTCGCGGCGGCGTTCGCTGGTATCGAAGAGCTTGATTATTTGGTCAACAACGCCGGCGTCGGCAGCGTTGGCACGATTGAAGAGTGCGCCCACGAAGAGTGGAGTCGCGTGATGCGGGTCAACATCGATGGACCGTTCCTGGTGACTCAAGCCGCTCTGCCGCGGTTGTTGGCCTCGCCGTACGGGGCCGTCGTCAACATCGGCTCCGTGGCTGGCCTCGTTGGTGTGAAGAGACGGTTCGCTTACTGCGCTTCCAAGGGTGCGGTCGTTGCCATGACCCGGCAGCTGGCCGCTGACTATTCCGGACGTTTGCGCGTCAATTGCATCTGTCCCGGCACGGTCGATACTCCTTTCGTCGAGGCCTATCTGGAAAAATACCACGCTCACGAAAAAGAGGAGATGCGCGCGCAGCTGAATGCTCGCCAGCCGATTGGGCGCCTTGGCAAGCCCTCGGAGATCGCCCATATGGCGCTCTACCTCTGCTCCGACGAAGCCCAGTTCGTCCAAGGCGCGACGTTGGAAATTGACGGCGGCTGGACGGCGCTCTAGCGGCCGGACTCCCAGACGAACGCCGAGAATCGCTGGGTCGGCCGGAATCCCATCTGCTGATAGAGGCTCAATGCCCCCGTGTTGGAAGCCGTGACGGTGAGACTCGCGGTATCGCAGGCGCACGCGCGCAAGGACAACAGCGTCCGGCGCAGCAGTTCCCGCCCGACGCCCATGCCTCGATCACGAGGCGAAACGCAGATCTGCGTCACGTGACCTGCGTCCTGGTGCACTCGCGTAGCCAGGCAAATTCCGCTGATTCGTCCGTCGCCCGGCTGGATTGCCACCCATGACGCGGCAGGCAGGAATGCACCGCATCCGGTGTGCCGGGTGGTGTTTGAGAGAAATCGCCGGGCCCCCGCCGGGTCCCGGTATTGATCGTTGATCTGGCTATCGTCGTGGCCGCGGTACGCCGAGGCGATCAAGTCAGCCGCGGGCGCGAGATAGTGTTCTCCCCAGGGCAGAAAGGAATGATTGGCCGGCTCGGGCCTATCGGCGCGAATGGCGCGCAGTTGATCGCGCATCATGAACCATCGCGGGAAGACGTTCAGCGCCCGGTGAAAAATACTTTCAGCTCCCAATTCGCCGTTCAGCCCCAGGAGCTGCCCTTCGACGCGGGAGACGCCAGGATACGCCGCCGCGGTCTCCAAGGTTCGGACGAGAAGCGCTCTTTGAGCCGATGGGCTCGGATTCCTATCGGAGAGGAAAATATCGCCGACTAGAGCCTTGCTCTGATCTAAGACGAAATAGCAGTAGCCCACGGGCATCCCGCCGCGAACGAGGGCGAAGCCGTGCAGCGTGCGGCTATTGAGAAAGTTCAGGATGGCCTGCGACGAGGCTGTAAAGTCCCAGCTAAACAGCTCTCGCCACCGTTGATCCTGCTGGACAAGGAGCGGACGTAGGTCCGCTCCCCGCAACTCTCTCAAGTCGACGAGCGCAAGATCCAGCGTGGCCCGTGCGGCCGACATACCGCCAGATTATACCTTTCGATGGCTCCGCTCAGTTGGCCCAGATCGGTTGACCAAATGCTGTAGCCGTTCTATCGGACGACGAGAAGCGCGTTTCGCCCTTACGCGCGGCTGGGCCACGCTGTTCCAGGACGTAGCCTTGTCTAACGACGGTATGAATCGCCAGATCGACGCGGTCTTCAAGCTTCTTGCGCAGACGGCTGACATGGACATCGACCGTCCGCGTGCGCGTATCATCCCGATAACCCCAGATTCGCTGTAGTAAGTAGGCGCGAGAGAAGCATTTGCCTGGGTTGCCTTCGAGCAGATCGAACAGTTCCTGCTCCTTCTTGGTCAACTTCGGACCCATACCACTCGTCGCGGGTTGTTTCTCAGACATCCCCACCTCCAATAACCCCACTTCCTTATTCGCACGAGAGGCCAAAAGGGTTACATGTTTAGTAAATATTAGTTGGGCTTGCTCGTCGGCTCCCGGCGCGGAGGATCACCGTTGATCGCGAAGGGCCGCGGGTCAACGGCACAAGGGCGCAACCGATCATCGCTGTAGTAGCGCAGACCATATTCGACGTGCCTCCGTACGTCTCCAATGCAGGTCGAGTTCACAACGTTTGAGTGCTCCACCCATACTGATCGACTCCCGGCGACGGCGTCTAAATTGCTGAATGTCAGTGACTTAAGGTTCCAATAGCCCACTGCGGCGCCGACGGCGACGAGAGCTGTCGCGAGTGCGGGCTTGGCCGCGGCCGCTGCTCTTCCCACGGCGACGGCAAGCGCCAAAAACCCCGCGATCGGGAGCCAGGCGGTCGAATCGGGAGGCCATGCCGCCGGCAAGCCATCCGCCAGGGCCGCCGGGAGCACTGCGGCCGCAACGGGGAAGAGGCAGAGCATGAGACCCGAACCAGCCCAGGCCCATACAGGCGCCCGGCGCAGATTGCGGCCGGCGATCAAACACAGCGGCGGAATCGCGGGCAGGACATATCCTGGAAGTTTGTTCGTCGAGACGGAAAAAATCGCCAACGTACCCAACGCCCAGGCGCCGACGAAGCGCATTCTGGGGTCGCCCCGCCAGTCCGTCAAAACAACGGCGCTAGCCACGAGGGGCGTCCACGGAGCCAGTCCCAGCAAGATTACAGGGATGTAGAACCACCAGGCCTGCTCATGCTGCAACTCGGAACTGAAGATTCTCAGCACATGGTGTCGCCAGACGAACTCTTCGAGGAAAGCCGTCCCGTTCCGCCAGTAGCAGAGCCCGTACCAAGGCAAAGTTACCGCCGCGAAGGGGACTAGGGTCCGGGCTGAGAACAGGTCTCGCGCGACGGGACCAACGCCCCGGTCCCGGCAAAC
Source organism: uncultured Bryobacterales bacterium (assembly GCA_946887065.1). The sequence goes on along the minus strand of CAMPKL010000222.1, from coordinate 2,622 downwards.
GGAGAGCACCGCCAAGGTTGCGATCGCCGGAGCGACCAGGCCCTTTGCAAGCAGCCCGAATCCAAGCGCGGCGCCGAAGAGCGGCAACAGCCGTTTTTCCCTCGGATTCTCGACCCATGGCAGCAGCGCCATGAGCGCCAAGCCGGTTGCAGCGGCGAGAGGCAGGTCAAAGACTCCGACCTGGCTATAAGCGGCCCAACCCGCAGCGGAGGCCAGGACTAGGGCGGCTCCGTCGGCGTCTTGCTGGCCAAACACGCGGCGAATGAGCACATAAAAGGCGACCAGGAAAACGAAACTGAGCAGCGCAACCGGTACACGGATGGCAAGATCGCCGCTAATCCCGGCGAACTCACCGAGGGCGCCCATCCAATAAAGAAGGGCCGGCTTTTCGAACCAAGGCTCGCCCCAAAGACGCGGCGTCACCCAGTCGCCGGACGCCGCCATCTCATGGGCCACCGCGGCGTAGCGAGGCTCATCCGGCCCGACCAACCCTCGATCGGAGATTCCAATCCCGTAGATGATCCAACACAGTGTCGCCAGCAAAGCCAGGCGGCCGAGGTCTTGACGAGTCATCGAGAGGTCTTGCCTAGTGTACGAAGGAACACGCAAGCGCTGATAAGATGGGGAATTGAGTACGCCCCCTTTCATTCACCCGCCCAGCAATCTGACGTTGCTCCCGCCCGGTCGCGAACCGCCGCACCGCATCGATGCCATTGTTGAGATTCAGCAAGGCGGCAGCAACAAGTATGAGTACGACCCGAAGTGCGGACTTTTCCGGCTCGATCGCGTGCTTTACTCGGCTGTGCATTACCCCATGGCCTACGGGTTCATACCGGGCACGCTGGCGGATGACGGCGACCCGTTGGACATCCTGGTGATGACCCGGTCGCCGACGTTTACGGGCTGCATCATCGAGGCCAGCCCGATCGGCGTTTTCCGCATGGAAGACGAGAAGGGCGAAGACGAAAAGATCATTTCTATCCCGGTCATCGATCCCCGCTACACCGAGATCAAGTCGCTGGAAGACATGCGTCCGCATTACCTGCGTGAGATCGAGCACTTCTTCAGCATCTACAAAGAGCTGGAAGGAAAGACCGTCAATATCCTCGGCTGGGAAGGGCGGCAGGGCGCCTACGACACGATCATGCAGTCGATCGAAAGATTCCGGCTCCGGCAAGAAGCGCAAGTCGAGACGTAGCCTATTCCGCAGCCGCTACACACGCGGCCCCCATGCTCTTGCTAGGATGATGCAGCTATGTCGTTGAATCGCCGCCGTTTCATGCACCTCGTGGGAGCTGGCGCAGGTTTGTCCCTGGTTGGCTGCTCGGAAGCGCCGGAAGAGGCGGCGGCCCCCGTTGTTAGCCTCTTCTCGGAGCCGCTTGGCTTCCAGCTGTATACCCTGCGCTACATGCTGGCGCAGGGCGTGGGCGACATCTTCGAGCGCGCGGCCGCGGCGGGTTATAGCGAGATCGAGGCCGTGCAATCGACGAACGTAGATGGAACAGTTGTGGCTTGGGACGACCTGGCTGCGGCGGTACGGTCCGCCGGACTGACTCCGGTCAGCAGCCACGTTTCCGCTCCCGTAATTCTCGGTGTAGGGGAGATCGCGGCCGGTCCGAAGACGCTGGAAGAGTCCGCGGAGTGGGGCGCTAAGAACGGCTTCTCCTGGTTGGTCATGCCGTATGTGCCAAACGACCAAAGAGGCGATAGCCGTGATCACTATCTGCGTCTAGGCGAAAAGCTGAATCGCGCGGGCGAAGTCTACAAGGCGGCGGGCATGGGTTTCGCCTATCACAACCATGCCTTCGAGTTCGGTCCGGTGGGCGATTCGACGCCAATGGACATCTTGCTTGAGGCGACGGACCCGGAGCTGATGAAGATCGAGTTGGACGTTTTTTGGACCAGCATCGCTGGTCACGATCCGGCTGAGTGGATCCGGACTCATCCGGGCCGCGTGAAGTTGCTGCATCTCAAAGACAAAGGTGCAGGAGCGCCGACGCAGTTCGCTGAAGGCGTTGGCGCCGAGCACTTCAAGGAAGTCGGCTCGGGCGTGATCGACTTTCAGGCAGTGCTGAAGGCGGCGGCCGAAGACGGCGTCGCGCGCTATATCGTGGAACAGGATCAAACGCCCGGCGATGCCGTCGATAGTCTTGCGATGAGCGCCAAGTATCTTCGCAGTGTGGAGGTCTAGTCATGCGAACGCTTCTTTGTTTGGTCGCGCTGTTGGGTTGCGGCGCGCCGTTCGTCTACGGGCAAGCCGCCGCCGAGGCGAATGCCGGTTATAAGACGGCGGAAGGCCGCGCGCGAGTCGCGCAGTCGCTCGCGAATCCCGAGAGGGAGACGGAACAAAAACCTCGCGAACTCATCGCTTCGATTGGAGTGCAAAAGGGCGATGTCGTTGCGGATATCGGCACGGGCGTCGGCTTCATGATTCCTTACTTCCTGGAAGTGATCGGTCCCGAAGGGAAGCTCTACGCCGAAGACATCCAGCAAGACTTCCTCGACCAAGTGGAGACTCACAAGACCGAGCAAGGATGGCGGAACGTCGAGACGATCTTGGGGGATCAGGTTGATCCCAAGCTGCCTGCGCATAGCGTGGACATCGCTTTTATCCTGGATGCC
>CAMPKL010000221.1 GCA_946887065.1 uncultured Bryobacterales bacterium | reverse complement strand
CAAGCACGTGCCGCTGTTCCACCACCACGCCAAGGACATCGTCTACCTCTCCATCCTCACCGAAGTCGTGCTGCCTTCATTCGCGGCCCCCGAGGACGCTGCCTTGCATCACGGCGCCGACTTGCTCGGCCTGGCCCGCTGGCTGCGCCGCTCCGGCGACCACGCAGCGGCCGCCGCCCTTTATCGCAAAGCCCTCGAAGCCGACATGGCCGACGCCGAACTCTTCGCCGCTCTGTGGGAGTCCGCCCTGATCGAACGCAAACGCGGCTGCCACGAACAGAAGCGCGATCTGCTGCTCGATCTCTCGGCTTGCCGCAATCCCTACCAGGCCCGCGCGCTGACGGAGTTGTCTAAGCACTTCGAACGCTGCGAAAAACACCTTCCGAAGGCGCTCGACGCCGCCAGCCAAGCCGCCGCACTGGAGCCCAGTGAACAGGCGACGAAACGAGTAGCCCGGCTTCAGCGCCGAATCGAAAGAACTGCGCGGAAACGACCGTCCCTGGCGTGCGAAACATGACAAAACATTGAGAAAGGCCCATAATTATTGGCGGCAATCCCATGCTGACAAGACTCCTCCTCGGCCTTGCTCTCTTTTCCACGCTGCTCGGCGCCCAATCCGTCAACTTCTTGCGGGACATCCGGCCGCTGCTCTCTGACAAATGCTTCGCCTGCCACGGCCCGGATGGGGCATCACGCATGGCGAATGTGCGCTTGGACGAGAAGGAGCACGCTTTCTCCACCTCAGCGGGAGGAACGCTGATCACGCCAGGCGATGCCGGCGCGAGCCTGGTTTATCAGCGAATTTCAGCGACGGACGCCGCGCGCCGCATGCCTCCCGCCTACTCCGGCAAGGAGCTGACCGCCGAGCAGGTCGAACTGATACGCCAGTGGATCGCCGCCGGCGCGCCGTGGGAAGAGTCTTGGATTCTCACCAACCCCACACGGCCCGCAGCGCCGCGGGTCAGCGATGCCTCCTGGGTGCGCAATCCGATTGACGCGTTCATCTTGTCCGCCTTGGATCGAGCCGGCCTCAAGCCGGCGCCGGAGGCCGACCGCCGCACCTTAATTCGCCGCCTGGCGCTCGATCTAACCGGCCTCCCGCCGACTCCGGAAGAAGTCGAGTCGTTCGTCAGCGATAGAGATCCGCGGGCTTACGAGAAACGCGTCGACTATTACATGGCCAAGCCCGCTTGGGGCGAGCATCGCGGACGCTACTGGCTCGACGCCGCGCGCTACGCCGACACGCACGGCCTGCACATCGACAACTACCGCGAGATGTGGCCCTACCGCGACTGGGTGATCAATGCCTTCAATCGCAACATGCCCTTCGACCAATTCACCGTTGAGCAGCTCGCCGGCGATCTGCTGCCTAACCCGACCCGCGATCAACTGATCGCCACCGGCTTCCACCGCTGCAACGTCACCACCAACGAGGGCGGCGTCATCGAAGAGGAAGTCGCGGCAATCTATGCCAAAGATCGCGTCGATACCACGAGCGCCGTATGGTTGGGGCTCACGGTGGGCTGCGCCACCTGCCACGATCATAAGTTCGATCCCATCAAGCAGACCGATTTCTACTCGCTGGCGGCGTTCTTCCGCAACACGACGCAGAAGACGCTCGACGGCAACATTTTTGATCCTGGCCCGGTCGTCGCTTTCCGCAGCAAAGAGGACGACGCCCTGTGGTCCCAGCTTGGGGAAGAAGAACAGGCCGCGCGTGAAGCGCTGCGAGCCGCCGGGGATAGCGCACGAGCGCCTTTCGAGGCTTGGCTCGCCAGCGGCGAGTACCGCGAAGCGGAAGCCGATCGCTTGGATGATTCCGCCGTTCTAGCCGTCGAATTTGCCGCCAGCCCTAGCTTGGCGCCAAGCAGATCCGTCACGGTGGAGGTCGCGCGGCATGGCCGCCCCGCCGCCTGGGTCGGCGAACAAGGAGTGATCGAACTATCCGACCCTCCGGCCATCACCGCGGATAAACCGTTGACACTGAGTTTATCGTTCTATCTGCCGGAAGATAAGAGCGCCGGACCCCTCATCAGCCGCACCGATGCCGCTGACGACAACCGCGGCTGGGCGCTGACGATTGAGGATACCCGTCCTGTCTTCGCCGTAACCGGCGACAAGAAACAGAGAATCGGGCTGCGGGCCGAGAAGGCCGCGGCCTTCCAGCGGGGCGCGTGGAATCACGTCGCGGTCACCTATGACGGTTCTCGCACTCCCGCCGGAATCCAACTCTACCTCAACGGCCAACCCGTGCCGGGCGAAACGGTCGTCCACGGAGTCCGTGTTGTGGAGGGCCCTCTCGACAACGACGCCCCGCTTTGGCTGGGAGCGCTCGACAAGGCGCATCTTGAAGGCCTCGGCGTCTCTGACTTGCAGGTTCTCAATCGCGTCGCCACCGAGCAGGAGATCGGTTTATTGTCCGGCTTGCCCGAATTGAGGCAAGCGCGACTCAAGGCGCCGGCGGATCTCGAGGAGGCCGAGAAAGCGGCCCTGCACAAGTACTACCTCGCACGCCATGCCGAGGACTATCGCGCGCAAGCCTCACGGCTCGCCTCGATCATCGCCCGCCAACGCGATGTCCGCCGCCGCTCGGCTGTAACGCACGTGATGGAAGAGAAGACCGACTCGATGCCTTTCGCGCACGTCCTGATCCGGGGTATGTACGATCAGCCGGGAGAGCGCGTGGAAGCCGCGACCTTATCGGCGCTTGGGCCGATGCCCGCGTCCTTGCCTCGCAACCGCTTGGGCTTGGCGCGGTGGCTGGTGAATGATTCCAATCCGCTCACCGCCCGGGTGACCGTCAACCGCTTTTGGCAAGAAGTCTTCGGCGTGGGCATCGTGCCGACCAGCGAAGACTTCGGCTCGCAAGGCCAACCGCCCTCCAACCCCGAATTGCTGGATTGGCTGGCCGTTGAGTTCCGCGACGGCGGCTGGAACATCAAAGACTTCTTCCGGCTGATGGTTACCTCCTCAACCTATCGCCAATCCGCGGCGGCCACGGCTGAGAAGCTGGAGAAGGATCCGCTCAACGTGTTGCTCTCTCGCGGACCGCGTTTTCGTATGGATGCCGAGGTCGTGCGCGACTACGCCCTGGCCTCGAGCGGGCTGTTAGTCGAACACGTCGGCGGCCCCAGCGTGAAGCCCTACCAGCCGAACCGCATTTGGGAAACCGTCGCCATGACGCAGAGCAACACGCAGTTTTATACCCAGGACCACGGAGAGGAGCTTTACCGCCGCAGCCTTTACACGTTCTGGAAGCGTTCCGCGCCTCCGCCCGCCATGGAGATTTTCAACGCGCCCACCCGCGAACAGTGCACGGTCAGACGCGAACGAACGAACACGCCGCTGCAGGCGCTGTTGACCATGAACGGCCCGGGCTTTGTGGAAGCGGCTCGCAACCTCGCTCTGGGCGCTGTCGCCGACCGCAGCGACTTCGATTCACGGCTCGACTTCATGACGATGCGGGTTCTTGCCCGGTCCTTTGAGTCCCGCGAACGGCGTATCGTCCGCGAAGCCTATGAGGACTACCTAAGCCACTACGAAGCCAGTCAGGCCGATGCCGACAGCCTGCTGTCCGTGGGCGAGTCTCCGTTGGAGAGCCGCGCGCAACCGGCCGAGTTGGCGGCCCTCACCATGTTGGCCAATCAGCTATTGAACCTCGACGAGGCGCTGAACAAGTAGGAGTATTTCGATGGATTTCACCAGGACAGTACTCGACATCGAAACGCGCCGCCAGTTCTTCGCTCGCGGAGCCCGCAACCTCGGCGCGGCCGCGCTTGGGACCATGCTGGGGGAGACCTTGGCCGCCGCCGATTCCGCAACCGGAGGCTTGCCGGGGCTGCCGCATTTCGCTCCGAAGGCCAAACGCGCCGTCTACGTGCATCTCGTCGGGGCGCCGCCCCAGATGGAGTTGTACGACTACAAACCGGTGATGAAGGAGTGGGAAGACAAGGAACTCCCCGACTCGATCCGCCAGGGGCAGCGGCTGACGACGATGACCTCGGGGCAGACCCGTTTCCCGATCGCCCCGGCCCGCTTTAACTTCTCTCAGCACGGCCAGAGCGGGACCTGGATCTCGGAGTTGCTGCCCAACATCGCAAAGATCGCCGACGATATTGCCGTGATTCGCACGATGCACACCGAGGCGATCAATCACGAGCCGGCTATTACGTTCTTCCAATCCGGCAGCCAAATCGCCGGCCGGCCGTGCGCCGGCGCCTGGATCGCCTATGGCCTCGGTTCCATGAATCGTGATCTGCCGACGTTCGTCGTGATGAACGCAACGCACTCGCACCCCAAGGCCAACGTGCAGGCTATTTCAGCCCGTCTTTGGAGCGCGGGATTCCTCTCGGCCAAATACTCGGGAGTCGCTTTGCGGGCGGGCGCCGACCCGGTTCTCTACATCAACAATCCCGATGGCGTGCCGACTTCCGTCCGACGCCGTATGCTGGACGCGGTTGCTGAGCTGAATCAAATCGAGCACGAGCGGATCGCCGATCCGGAAACGCTGGCGCGAATCGAACAATACGAGATGGCTTTCCGGATGCAAGCCTCCGTACCGGAATTGACGGACCTCTCCGGCGAACCCGAAAGCGTCTATGAGCTCTACGGAGAGGACGCGCGCAAGCCCGCGACGATGGCCAATAGTTGCCTCACGGCTCGCCGCCTGCTCGAACGTGACGTGCGCTTCGTGCAGATCTACCAGCGCGGCTGGGACGTCCACGGCGACCTGCCTGAAGTGCTTCCGAGCCAGTGCAAAGATACCGATCAGGGAGTCGCGGCGCTCGTCCAAGACCTCAAACAACGCGGCATGCTGGAGGATACTCTTGTCATTTGCGGCGGCGAGTTCGGCAGGACGATCTACTGTCAGGGCAGGATGACCGCCGAGACCTATGGCCGCGATCACCATCCGCGCTGTTTCTCGTTATGGATGGCCGGCGGCGGCATCAAGGGCGGCGTCGTTCACGGCGAGACGGACGATTTTTCCTACAACATCGTCCGGGATCCCGTACACGTACGCGACTTTCAGGCCACGATCTTACATTTGTTCGGCATCGATCACGAACGCCTGACGTTCCAATACCAAGGATTGGACCAAAAGCTGACCGGCGTCGAACCGGCCCGCGTCGTCAGCGAGATTCTCGCCTAGCCTACGTCAGGTAAGTGTAATCGTCGAGCACGAGCGAGGCCGTGGACATGACTTCCCGTTCATCGTCCTCGGAGATCAGTCCATCTTCGCGCCGCGAAGACAGCAGGAGATCCAGCGCGTCTCGCAACTCGTCTGTCTCGTGGCCCATGTAGACCAGCACCTCGCGTACGGAGTCGCCCCGCTGCAGATCTTCGGTCGAGACTTCGCCGTCCTTGCCGATCGTCACGCTCACTTCGGCAACCTCGCCGAACAGATTGTGCACGTCTCCCAAGGTTTCTTGATAAGCGCCGATCAGCAGGATTCCCAAGTAGTAAGGCTCGCCCTCGCGCATCGGATGCAATTCCAGCGATTCCTTGACGTCACGGATATCGACGAACTTATCCACCGCGCCGTCCGAGTCGCAAGTGATGTCGCACAGGATGCCGCGCTCGCCCGGAATTTCGCCCAAGCGATGGATCGGCATAATGGGGAACAACTGATCGAAGGCCCAGAAATCAGGCAACGATTGGAACATCGAAAAGTTACAGACGTACTTCGACGCCAACAGCCGGTCCAGATCCTCGAACTCCTCGCCGCGTTGCTTGGCTGACTTCGACAGCTTGACGGCCTGCCGGCAGATGTACCAGAACAGCCATTCGCCCTTCGCGCGATCGACGAGATTCAAGTAGCCAAGCTCGTACAGCTTGTTGAGATCTTCCCGATCCTGAAGCGCGTCGTGATAATACTCGCGGAAATTCTTGGCATTGATTTCCCTGGCGATGTCCGTCAACTCCACAATCGGCTGCGCCTCGGAGGTCATCGTGTCCAGGTCGTAGTTCGACTCCATACCCGGACGAATCACCTTCTTCACGTCCGTCACGAGCATCGCATGGTGCGCGACCATCGCCCGGCCGGCTTCGTTGACGATCTTCGGGCAAGGCACGCGTTCGCTTTCGCAAACTTCCTTAATCGTGTAGACGACGTCGTTGGCGAACTCCTGAACGGTGTAATTCACCGAGAACTCCGAGGACGTTTTCGAACCGTCGTAATCGACGCCCAACCCGCCGCCCACGTTGAGGTATTCCACGTCGAAGCCCATTTGACGAACCTTCGAGTAGGTCCGCGCGGCCTCCTTGAAGGCCCTCTTCGCGCGGCGAATATCGGTGATTTGCGATCCGATGTGGAAGTGCAGCATCTTGAGCGCCGACGACTGGCCGCGCTCCTGCAACAATTCCAAGGTACGAACCAGCATGAGTGCGCTCATGCCGAATTTGGCGAACTCGCCGCCCGACTCTTCCCACTTACCGCTGCCGCGCGAATATAGCTTGACGCGAACGCCTAGCTTGGCGGTAACGCCCAACTTCTCAGCGAG
>CAMPKL010000220.1 GCA_946887065.1 uncultured Bryobacterales bacterium | reverse complement strand
TCAGTAATCAGCGTTACTTTATTCACCACCCTATTGTATTCAGCTTGACAAAAGCCAAGTCGTTTGGTATTTATACATTTATAGAAATATGGAAACACCAAGCCAAGCGAAGACTAGCGACGCCGACGTCATCCGTTGCGCCGACAGATTCAACGCCCTCGGGGCCGAGGCGCGGCTGCGCATCGTTCGCGCCCTGCTGCGGGCGCATCCCCAGGGCATGGTCGTCGGCGACATCCAAGCAGCGCTAGACATTCCAGCCTCAACGCTCTCCCATCACCTCGAACGCCTCAAGCACGAAGGCCTGGTCACGATGGAGCGTCAAAGCAATTTCTTGCGCTATCGAGTCAACGCCGAAGCGCTGCAGGAGCTGATCGAGTTCCTGATGAAGGAATGCTGCGCCGAAAGCAACGTGGTTAGCATTCAGGACCTGGTAGCCTGCTGCCCGCCGGCGGCGAAGAGGAAGCGGTGAAGATTCTCGTCTTGTGCACCGGCAACTCTTGCCGCAGCCAAATGGCCGAGGCGTTTCTGCGCAGCTTCGACGCGCGCCTGGAGGTCGAGTCAGCTGGGTCCAGGCCTGCAGCGCGGGTGAACCCCTACGCCATTCGCGTCATGCAAGAAGCCGGCATCGACATCTCGGCGGGCCGTCCCAAGAGCGTCGATCAATTCCTTCACGACAAGATCGACTACGTCATCACCGTCTGCGGCAATGCCGAGCGCGATTGCCCCGCCTTTCTCGGCCAGGTCAAACATCGTCTGCATATCGGCTTCCCCGACCCAGCCGATGCGACCGGCACGGACGAAGCGATTCTGGCCGTTTTTCGCCAATCCAGAGACGACATCCACAAGCGTTTTCGGGAGTTTTATGAAACAGAGTTGCTGCCTCAACTAGGCAGCGAGTGAGGAACCAACAATGACAGGTCAATCAGCGGTCCAGTTCGCAACCGAAGCGCGGTTGCACGTTTCCTTGGAGGCCGCGGACGTCGAGAAATCGGCGCAATTCTACGCCGTCCTCTTCGGCCAGCCGCCGTCGAAGGTGCGTCCCGGTTATGTGAAGTTCGAGGTTGAGGCCTCCCCGGTCAATCTATCGCTGAATCAGACTGCCGGGGCGGGGCGGACGCGGGGAGTCTCGCACTTCGGCGTACAGGTCAAGTCGACTGACGCCGTCGCCGCCATGAAACAGCGCTTCGACGAGGCCGGCATCCCGGTGCGCGTCGAAGACAGCGTCACCTGCTGCTACGCCGTGCAAGACAAGGTTTGGGCCAGCGACCCCGACGGCAATGCCTGGGAAGTTTTCGTGACCCTAGACAACGACGCCGCCGGACCCGAAGATCCGACGGCTGGTTGCTGTACGGGCGTTGGCCCGGAACTAGTGACTCTATGTTGAGTTCTTAGTCCGAGTTGACGGAAGGCGCCAGCCGGCCGACCAGGGTTGCTGATCGCTCCAGCCAGTCCAATGGGGGTGGGGTATATGGGGTTTTAGTGTGGACCTGCGCCCCCCGTACAACATCGTTTGCAGCCGCTGCCTCAGTGCGATGGGACGGATCGAACAGCATCGCGATCAATATCGCTGCTGCCGGTATCACCATCGCTCTGAGTAGCCTGTGCATTTCCTTGCCTCAATAGAACAGACGAGGCAACGAGGCAAAAGGTTCGGACAAATTCAGCATCTTGCAAGGATTTGACCTGCCGATTACGTCCCCTTTACAAACCGGTCAATTCCTGACCGCGGGAAGGCGGTAGATTGGACTCAATTGCGGGGTAGAATGGTTTACCGGCCTGGTCGCCTATGCGATCGGGCCGCTGATGACGCCATGGCCCAAGCGAAACAGCCGCGATCGATCGAAGGCGACCTGACAGCTCAAGGGGCGAGCTTTGGAATCGTCGTCAGCCGTTTCAACAGCTTTATTACTGAGAAACTGTTGGCGGGCGCGCTCGACGCCATCGCCCGCTCGGGCGGCGATCTGGGCGCGGTGAGCGTAGCCAAGGTCCCTGGGGCGCTGGAACTGGCCGTTGCGGCGAAGACCATGGCCGCGAGCGGATCTTACGACGCGGTGATCTGTCTTGGCGCCGTCATTCGCGGCGAAACGACGCACTACGATCACGTCGCCGGTGAAGCCGCCGGCGGTATCGCAGCGGCGAGCCGGGAGACGGGCGTTCCGGTTGTCTTCGGCGTTATCACCAGCGACACCGTCGAGCAGGCCATCAACCGGGCCGGCGGAAAGAGCGGGAATCAAGGATTTTCGGCCGCCATGACGGCGATCGAAATGGCTTCGCTGATGAAGAAGCTCAAGGCCTAGCAGGCGTTTTTTCAATGTCTTCTCGACATCGCTCCCGTGAACGGGCGCTTCAGTTGCTCTATCAATGGGAATCGAGCGGCGAAACGCCCGAAGCCGTCATCACGACTTACTTCAAGTCGTTGTCGGACTCCATTGGCGGCAAAGTCGTCAGTCAAGACCGGTTCGCCGAACAGCTTTTCCACGGCGTCACCCGCCGCGCGGCCTCCCTCGACGAGGTGATCCAAAAGCATGCCTCAAACTGGAAGCTGGACCGCATGGCCCTGGTCGACCGCAACGTGCTGCGAATCGCCATCTACGAAATGGATCAAGGCGACTCGGCGGCGGCAGTGGTGATTGACGAAGCGATCGAACTGGCGCGTCGATTTTCAGGCGAAAAGTCGTCCAAGTTCGTCAACGGCGTCTTGGACGCCGTGCGCAAGACGCGCGAGGGTTCAGCGGCTGGCGATTAGCGACACGTAGCCGCTGCGGTCTTCGGACCGTAGCGCCGTCTGATCGAGTCGCTCTTGTAGCAGTCCTGTCACATTGTGACCGCTTTGTTGCAAAAGGTAGTGCAGCAGCTCGTGGGCGGCAACCCGGCCCAACGCCCGGCCCAGGGTTTCCAGATCATTGGCCCCCAGAACCTGTGCTACGGGACCCTTGAAAACCTCCAGGGACGGGACGATCTTGCCGTCGACCATGGGAGCCCGGCCCAGGGCGTCCGCCGGCACGCCTTCTTCTGCATCTTTAACAAAGATAAGCACTTGATCTTCGCCGGCCGCCGAGCAAGGATTGCTTTGGGTGACGACTTTCAGCCGCGGAAACAGCAATCTCAACTCCGCCCGCATGGCCGCTTCGGCCGGATCGGGGAGGTTGATTTGGTTGTGAACGCAGATACGAAGGGGCTCCGCATGAGCCGCTGCGGAGAAGCAAACGGCCGCCATGACTGCCAAAAGCCACTGCTGCCGAAACATATCTTTAACCTGATCTTAACCCTACTGTAATGAGCTGTAAATAAATGAAATTCCCTAGGTGGCCGAGGACCCGCTGGAAGCGAGTCGCCCTGGTTGCGGCCGCGGCGATCGTCGGTTGGTACGTGATTTGCTGCGCCCTATTGGTCTCTTACCGCTGGGTCAACCCGCCTGTCACAACGGTCCAGATGCAGCGCCGCGTCGAGTCTTGGTTCTCAGCCGGCGAATACGAATCGAGGCATCGCTGGATTCCCCTGCGGCAGATCCCTCGCGACCTTCAACGCGCCGTGATCGCCGCCGAAGACGGCGCGTTTTACGAGCATTCCGGCGTCGATTGGAAAGAGATGCAAATCGTGGCGGCCGACGCCCGCAGCGGCCGCCGCGTGCGCGGCGGCTCAACGATCACCCAGCAGTTGGTCAAGAACCTGTTCTTCACCACCCACAGAAACCCCCTGCGCAAGTTGTATGAGTACGGGCTGACGCCTGTCGCGGAGCGGGTGCTCGGCAAAGACCGCATCTTGGAGCTGTATCTGAACGAGATCGAGTGGGGCCCGGGTGTGTGGGGCGCGGGCGCCGCGGCGCAGTTTCACTACAACAAACCTGCCGAGCGCCTGAGCCGAAGTGAAGCGGCACGTCTGGCGGCCTGCATTCCGGCGCCGCGCACGCGACGGCCAAGCCGCATGGATACCTACTCCGGCATCATTCTCAAGCGCATGAGCAGCCGCGGCTGGTGATCAGATCAGGTGGTAATAGCCGCCGCGCTCGATCAACTCCACCGGCATCTCGAAAAGCTTGGATAGTGAGCCGTTACTGAGTATTTCCGCCTTGGGACCGTCGCCGAAGACCCGGCCGTTCTTCATCAAGATGATTCGATCGATCTCGGGAATGATATCCGGCAAATGATGCGTTACCAGAATGATGCCCACGCCGGACTGGGCGACCCTGCGGAAGACTTCGCGTAACTCGTGAGCAGAGCGCATGTCGAGACTGTTTGTCGGCTCGTCGAGGATCAGCGCCTGGGGATCATGCACCAAGGCGCGGCCCATGAGGATGCGCCGCGATTCGCCCGAAGACATCTCCGATACGTTTCGCTGGGCCAGATGCTCGATCTCCAACAGTTCGATGATCTGGTCGGCTTTGGCTTCCATCTCTGCCGTGACTTCGTTGTGCGGCCAGAGTTCCAGAGTCGAGAAATAACCAGAGAGGATCAGTTCACGGCCTGACGCCGGGCGGAGACTGCGCCGCAGCAGGTCGTCCGAAACAATACCCAACAACGGGCGCAGCTCGAAGATGTTCCAATTCGTCTTACCCAGAATCGAAAGTTCCGACGCCGGATCGTAGAGCGGATGCAACTCTCGGGAGATGGTTCGAATCAGCGTCGACTTGCCGCAGCCATTGGGGCCAATCAGCGCGACATGCTCGCCCGACGGAATGGATAGATTGAGGCCGTCAAGGGCACGGGTTTCCCCACGGCAAACAGTGATGTTGCGGCAGTAAATCAGTTCAGAAACAGACATGACACTCGAATCGGCCAGTGTACCGCTTGCGCGGGCCTGGCCCGCCTTCGCGGGGTGTGGCCCTGCGGGCGGGCGGACCCAGGGGAAGCCTTTGCAAAAAAGCTGGGAGGGGCGCTGGTTCCTAATCCCCCGAAGGGCCACACCCGGCGCAGGCCGGCCTGGCCCGCGCCAGCGGGCAGAAAGTTCCAGTCGAGCATTATTTCCCGGCGACGGCCGATCTGTAAGTCATTGACAACTATATAGGCCGCCCGTTCGGCAGGCTAGTTGCATCGGGATGTTGTGCAAGCCAGGAGGTAATAGCCATGGACCCGAGGGAGGAACGAATCGGTACTGGAGACGTAGAGGGTCTGTATCTCAGTGAGTTGGCTCCGGGCGACGTGTTAGTGATAGGCACGCTGAACAGCACTTACTCATTGGTCTACCTCGGCGCTTCCGCCGCGCTGCTGGCCAAGCACTCGCCGCAGTTCGCGGAGCCGGAATCGGTCAATGTTTTGGGATCGACCTGGGGAGACTCGGCCCTCAAGATGGCATTCCTGGGAGTCGGCATGTGCATGGAGTTTGAGCGGTCCGAGGACGGGCGGGTCGTCGTCACGAGTCCAATTCAATCGCTGCAGCGCTCATTCTCGAAGGCTCATAATCAGCGGTTGGACAGGGACCCGCATGGACGCGCCTAGCTGGACGGAAGTCATCGACATCGCCCTGGTTGCATTGGCTTTCTACGCGGCCATCGCCTGGCTGCGAACCGCCAAGGCGGGGCGAGCGATGTTGGGGGCCTTAACGATCGGCGCTGTTTACCTCGCCGCGTTGGAGTTGCGCCTCCAACTTACGGCATGGATCTTCCAAGGATTCCTGGCTATCTTCGTGCTTGCCCTCGTCGTTGTACTGCAGAACGATTTTCGGCGCTTATTTGAACGCGCCGCGCAATGGAGTTGGCGCCGGGGCGCCCGCCGCTCTCGTGAAGCGGATATTGCGGAAGTCCTGAGCCGGACGATGTTCGAAATGGCTGAACTGCGGTGCGGAGCTCTAGTCGTGCTCCCCGGCCGGGACGTGGTCGGTCGCCACATCGACTGCGCTGAACCGCTCGACGGCGTAGTGAGCCGTCCGCTGCTGATGAGCTTATTCGACCCTGGATCGGTCGGCCATGACGGCGCAGTCGTGATCGAGGGCGGTCGCGTCACCTCCTTCGCTGGACACTTGCCGCTCTCGACCAACACGGTCGAGATCGACGCCCGAGGCACGAGGCACAGCGCCGCGCTCGGGCTCAGCGAGGTAACGGACGCTCTGGTCATCGCCGTTTCAGAAGAGCGCGGAGAAGTCAACATTGCGCAGCACGCCAGGATGACCCGAGTCGAATCGGCTGAGCAATTGGAAGACGCATTGCTCCGCTTCACGGGAGCAGGCGCCGCGAAAGTAAATTGGCCGAGACGTTTGGCGGCGGCAATTCAACCCCGCTGGGCCAACGCCGTCGTCGCTCTGCTGCTGTCGGTCGGGATGTGGCAGCTCTTTGTCGCCAGCTCCAAGGCGGGACAGAAGACGCTCACAGTCCCCGTGCTCGTCGACAACATTGATCCCGCATACCAGGTGGACAGCATAGAACCCGAGGAAGTAGAGGTGGAGTTGTCGGGACTGCAACGGGATCTCTATTTGATCGACCCAGCAGATCTTGAAGTCCGGGTGGATGCAACCGACGTCGCTGACGGCGGAAGAACGTTCGAACTAACGGAGAAGAACGTCCGGCGGGACCCAAGACTGGCCGTGCGAGG
>CAMPKL010000219.1 GCA_946887065.1 uncultured Bryobacterales bacterium | reverse complement strand
TAAGGGCTACAGCGTGCGCAACGGCATGCGCAGCTCAGCGGCGGATTGGGTGCTCTTCAGTGATGCGGACTTATCGGCCCCCATCGAGGAACTGGACAAGCTCTGGGTGGCGGTCCAACGGGAGGGCTTCGACGTCGCAATCGGCTCACGCGCGCTGGACCGCTCGCTGATCGGCGAGCGCCAGCCCCTGTTTCGCGAGATGTCCGGCAGAATTTTCAACCTGGCCGTACGCATCGTGACCCGCCTGCCCTTCGCCGACACGCAGTGCGGTTTCAAGCTGTTTTCTCGCAAGGCAGCCGATCTGGTCGCCGGCAAACAACTGGTGGAACGGTTTGGCTTCGATGTAGAGCAGCTCTATTTGGCGCGACACTTCGGATTCAAGATCAAGGAAGTACCGGTGCGCTGGAACGATGTCGAGGGCACGAAGGTCAGCACGCTCGCGGGTGTCGACGCCTTTGTCGATGTCGCGCGGGTACGCTGGAACTCGCTCTCCGGCAAGTATCGCTAAAGGCCGCTTGCTTCCCTGAGCCGTTCCTGCGGACAATGCCGGACTGACGCAATGCTCCGCTCCTACTTCCTTGTTTATCCCGCGTTGGCGGCATACGTTGCGATCGCGACGCTGATCTTCGTACCTCTGACGTGGGTGATTCGCGATATTAGGCCGATCTACTGGGCCTCCCGCCAGGGCATCCGGTTAGCCATGCTGTTGTCAGGCGTGCGCGTCGACACGGTTGGCCTCGATAAAGCCTGGAGCCAAACGACAGCCGTCTTCGTGTGCAACCACGTGACGAACCTCGACCCGGCGGCTCTGTTCTTCAAGCTGCCCCGGGTGGCGGTGATCTTGAAGAAGGAGTTGGGCAAGATTCCGCTGTTGGGTTATGTCATGAAACTGGGCAGCTTCATCTATGTGGACCGGGCAGTAAGCAATTCCCGCCATCAGGCGATGGAAGACGCTGTGCGCACCCTGCGTAGCGGCGTCTCTTTGTTGATCTTCCCGGAAGGCACTCGCAGCAGGACGGGACAGATGCTGCCGTTCTCTCCTGGAGCGTTCACGATTGCGATTGAGGCGGGCGTGCCGATCGTGCCGATCACGATTGAGGGAGCGCGAGAGTTGATGCCGCCCGGAACCCTGCGCATCAAGCCAGGGCGACTGAAGCTGACGTTCTTGGATCCGGTCGACACGACTGTGCTTACAGCCGGCGATCGACAGGCGCTGATGGAGCAAGTACGTGGGCGCATGGAAGCGGTCCTGTCCGGGTCCGAAGCGACTCGGGAATGTAACACGGCTGGCCGGGCGTGACGCGGGAGCGGCGCGGAATGTCGCAAACTGTCGCAAAGTGTCGCGGGATGTCGCAAAATGTCACTGCCGATAGAGGCTAAGTCCTTGATTTCTTTGGTCTTCGCCATTTCTGGCGGCGTTCGGGCGACGTTTCGTGACGGTCGAGGTAGGCGAGCAGGGAGTTGGCGGCGCGGACGCGTTCGTCGGGCTTGCAGTAGATCGCCATATCGACGAGGGTGCGGAAAGCCTGCAGGCGCGCGGCGGCTGTCTCGGGGCGGCAGCTTTCGTGGAAGCTGTTGACGGCGCCCTCCATGACGCGGCGGAATTCGGGCCGGCGCATCCAGCGATAGAGGGTGCGGCGGGTGACGCGGGCGTCGTTGGCGACGTGGTCAGGTTGCTCGCCGCTGGCCAGCGCCACGGCGGCCCTGCGCTGCACGGGCGAGAGAGGTTTACTGGGGCGCAATTGGTCCATTCCGCGTTCTCCGTTGAAAAAGGAAACGGCCCGCTCCGGAGAGCGGGCCGCTGCCTGGTTTCAGGGTAGCAGGGGGGTGCAAGCGCAGTGTTAGAATCGCCGCCATGCGACCTCAGCCGTTAATCGCCGTGCAGGATGTCGAAGCCAGCAGCCGTTGGTATCAGCAATTGCTTGGTTGCCAAAGCGCCCACGGCGGCCCCGAGTACGAACGGCTGGAGGCGAATGGAGCATTGGTCATGCAACTGCACAGTTGGGACGTCGAGCACGATCATGGCCCGATCGGAGACCCAGCCAAGGCACAC
This sequence comes from uncultured Bryobacterales bacterium, assembly GCA_946887065.1. The sequence goes on along the minus strand of CAMPKL010000219.1, from coordinate 4,474 downwards.
GGCAACGGCGTCTTGCTGTGGTTCGAGATCGACGACTTTGACGACGCGCTCGTCCGAATCGAAGCGCTGAGCCCGAAGATCGTGATGCGGCGCCATCGCAATCCAGCGGATGGCTCAGGCGGTCCGAACCATTGGGAGATCTGGCTGCGCGACCCCGACGGCTATACCATCGTGCTAGCGAGCCCGGACGGGTCGGCGGGTAAAGAGGGCCTCAGCGAACGGGATCCGGAGCAAACGTCGTTCGCCCCTAACCATCCTTCCTACAATCTATTGAAATGGGCGTTTGACCCCTTTTTGCTCGACGTCGCGTCGTGCGGGGTGATCGTGGACGGTCAAGGGTGACCGTCCCCCAAGGGCGCAACAGTCACAAACGCGGGCAGATCGAGGCGGTGATGGCCGGGTCCGCAAGTGAACCGCTGGGCCATTAGCTGCGGCGCTGTTGGAGTCCGGCCAGCTCAGCGAATGCGTCAACCCCCTGGATGTAGGTCGAGAGATCGCTGCCCAGGCTGAGGACCTGGTAGCCGGTTTGCTTGGCGTCTTCGAACTGGGCCTTCGAGGCGGGCATGTAGCCGGAGGCGACGCCGTGCCTGCGGCAGCCGTCTGCCAGCGACCTCCAGGCCTCACGAAATCGCGGATGGTCGAATTGCGCCGGGATACCCATGGAGACGGTGAGATCGTAGTGCCCCATCCAGGCGACGTCGAGCCCTGGAGTCGCCAAAATGGCGTCGAGATTCTCAAAGGCCGCTACTGTTTCTAGGATGGCGATGACGACAGTCTCCTTGTTGGCCTGCGCAAAGTAACCAGGCCCCTTTGCCCGGTAATCGTCGTGAGCGATGCCGACTGCAACGCCCCGGCGTCCATCGGGGGCATACTTAACCGCCGCGACGATCTCATGCGCCTGTTCGGCGTTTTCCACTCGCGGGACCATGATGCCGTGGACGCCGACATCGAGCAACCTGCCTAACGGGGCCGCAGTTAAGTCCGGCGGCCTGGCGATCACGGTAAGGCCGGCGCCGCGTCCGGCGACGGCAAGTTCGCTCAATCGATTGATGTCGCAACGGCCATGCTCCATGTCGTAGATCACGAAGTCCAGGCCGGCGCTCGCGAGAATTTGCGCCGTGCCGGCGGTATAGAACTCCATCACGAGGTGCCCGTAGGCGGGCTCTTTGGAGAGGAGTTTTCGTTTCAGCGGATTCATCTATTACTCCGAGGCAACGACGAGTATAGAGGCTTGTGTTGAAATAGGCGCACCCTATCTCAATGGAACGCTTCACGATCGGCATTTCTCCGGATTTCGATACCCCCGCCAGGGGGCCTCTCGTCGCACCGTCCACATTCGACGCCGGGGATCTGGCCGCGAAGGTCCGCTTCGAACGTCTCTCCGAGCAAGTCGCGGAGTACAGGCCCGAGCATCTCACCGGACTGGACGTACTCCTAACGCTTGGGCCAAGAGTTGGTGCGGCCTCTCTGGAAGGGATTCGGGATTTGTGCGCAGTCGGGCGCTGCGGCGTCGGCTACGACAATGTCGACCTCGATGCCTGTACAGCGGCTGACGTCGCGGTTTACATCACGCCGAAGGCCGTGGCCGGACCCATGGCGGAGTCAATTGTGCTCTTCATCCTGGCGCTCTCGCACCGCCTCGTGGCTAAGGACCGCATGACCCGCCGAGGCGAATGGGCCGCCAGCCAGATGCCGCTAGGCATCGAGCCGCGCGACAGGGTTATCGGGACGATCGGCCTGGGAAGAATCGCCCGGGAAACCGTGCGATTGCTGGGAGCTTTTCGTCCAGGTCAGATTTTGGCCCACGACCCCTATTGCGACGAAGCCGTCGCCCGCGCCGCCGCCGTTGAACTGACTACACTCAACGACCTGCTGCAGCGGTCTGACTACGTCTTGATCAATTGCCCGCTCACGCCGGAAACTCGCGGGCTTATCGGCAAGGACGCATTGGCGCGGATGAAGCCTAACGCTTACTTAATCAACACCGCTCGCGGGCCGATTGTCGACGAAGAGGCCCTGGCAGATGCTCTTGAAGCGGGACGCCTCGCCGGCGCGGCGTTGGACGTGTTCGCCGTCGAGCCGATGACCGACACAGGGCATCGACTTTTGCAACGCGACAACGTGATTGCCACGTCTCACTCCATCGGCTGGACGGAGGAACTGTTTCGAGACATGGTGCGCGAGTCCTGCGCGGGAGCTTTGGCAATTGCACGAGGCCAGGCGCCGGCCAACGTCGTCAATCGAGCGGTTCTGAACCGTCCGGGATTCCTTCGGAAACTCGCTCGCTGGGGAAAAGCCTGAGACGCTGCGAACATCACAAACCAAGCGTTGCAGATGCGTCGGCCAGGTTAAGAGAATGCTACACTGAGCTTTCCCAGCCTTCTCCGCACGATGAAATTCGGCGTCGTTATTTTTCCCGGTTCGAACTGCGATCATGACGCGTTATACGCGATCGAGCGGAATCTTGGCGAGCAGGCTGTCGGGATTTGGCATCAATCGCAGGACCTGGAAAGCTGCGATGTGATCGTGCTTCCGGGCGGTTTTTCTTACGGCGACCACCTGCGGGCGGGGGCCATTTCGCGGTTCTCACCGGTGATGGGAGCGGTGCGGCGTTTCGCCGATTCGGGCGGGCTGGTGATGGGCATCTGCAACGGCTTCCAGGTGCTGGTCGAATCGCACTTGTTGCCCGGCGCGCTGATCCACAATCGCGGCCTGAAGTTCTCCTGCAAAACGGTCCTGTTGCGGACCGAGACGCAGAATTCGCCCTTTACTTCCCTGTGCGATACGAACCGGCTGTTGCAGGTCCCGATCGCCCATGGCGAAGGTTGCTATTTCGCGGACGATGCGACTCTGGACCGGCTGGAGCGGGAGGATCGCGTCGCCTTCCGTTACGTTGACGCGAACAACGAAGCGACCGATTCCGCGAATCCCAATGGCTCGGCGCGGAACATCGCCGGCGTCCTCAACGAGGGCAGAAATGTGATGGGCATGATGCCCCATCCCGAAAGAGCCGCGGACCCGGCGATGGGTTCCGAAGACGGCCTGTTGATATTGCGTTCGATTGTCTCGTCGTTCGTCCCGGCACGATAAGCAATGATGCCCACCATCTCGCCCCAAGTCGTCAAGGAACACGGACTGACGACCGAGGAATACGATCGGATTCTCGAGCGGCTTGGACGCGAGCCGAGCATCACCGAACTCGGAATTATCAGCGTAATGTGGAGCGAACACTGCTCCTACAAGTCCTCGCGCGTGCACCTGAAGAAACTTCCGACTAAGGGCGAGAAGATTCTCGTGGGACCGGGCGAGAACGCGGGCATCATCGACATTGGCGGCGGCTGGGCGGCGGCGTTCAAGATTGAATCGCACAATCACCCTAGCTTCGTCGAGCCCTTCCAGGGCGCAACGACTGGCGTGGGCGGCATTTTGCGGGACATTTTTACGATGGGCGCGCGGCCGATCGCGGCGATGGATTCGCTCCGTTTCGGGCCCTTGGATGACCCAAAAACCGGCGCCAAGAACCGGCACATCGTCGAGGGGGTTGTCGGCGGCGTGGGCAACTACGGCAACTGCTTCGGCGTCCCGACCGTTGGCGGCGAAACGATCTTCGAGCCGGGCTATAGCGGCAACCCGTTGGTCAACGCATTCGCTTTGGGTATTTTCCGGGCAGACCAAATTTTCTTTGGTCAGGCAAGCGGTGTGGGCAACCCGGTGATCTATGTCGGGGCCAAGACAGGCAAGGACGGCATTAAAGGCGCGTCGATGGCGTCCGAAGAGTTTGGAGAGGACTCAGAAGCCAAGCGACCCAATGTCCAGGTCGGCGACCCCTTCTTGGAAAAGCTGTTGCTTGAGGCTTGTCTTGAGGCGATGCAGACGGGCGCCATCTTGGGCATTCAGGACATGGGCGCTGCGGGGCTGACCTGCTCGACCTGCGAGATGGGCGGCCGGACGGGCGCCGGCGTCGAGATTGACTTGTCTCTCGTGCCGCAACGCGAGGCGGACATGACGCCCTACGACATCATGCTGTCGGAGTCCCAGGAGCGCATGCTGCTTGTGGCCGAGCGCGGACGCGAAGACGAGATCTTCCGCGTCTTCAAAAAGTGGGGACTGGACGCCGAGGAAGTCGGTACGGTCACCGACGACGGCATGCTGCGGGTCAAGAACTACGGCGAGGTCGTGGCGGAATTGCAGAACTCCTTCTTGACCGACGACGCGCCGCTCTACAACCGGCCCTACACGACGCCCTTCCGACCGCACCCGATGGATGGCCCCGGCGTACCCGAGATCGACGGAGCCGGAGCCAAAGCCGCTCTGGAGAAGCTGATTGCAGCGCCGGATATTTGTTCCAAGCGCTGGATCTACGAGCAGTACGACTATCAGGTGCGTACCAATACGACGCTTGGCCCAGGCCACGACGCAGCCGTGGTGAGAGTGAAGGAAGCCGGCGTTTCGCTGGTGATGTCGCTCGACGGCA